>CAURFY010000013.1:0-16376 GCA_963524115.1 uncultured Bacillus sp. | reverse complement strand
GTTTGTAACGGTTCTTCTAATAGCCCCTTTTCAGCTAATACATCAAGCTGAATCCCTGTTAATATTGCATTTTGGACCTCCCGTTTTGACAAGACTCTTTCAACATTATGAATACAATCTTTCATTTCTAAATTTGGATGATATTTTTCTTGAAGATAGAAAACCAGGTTGGCGATGTCTTGGATTTCGACTCCCCTCTCATGTAGCCATTTGCGTGCAGTTTTCTCTGTCATTTTTACGATGTTATTTTCGTCCATATGCTCACCCTTTTCTTCTTCATTTGTCCTATATATATACATTTTTTTATGAAAATATTCTTGTAAAAAAGTCTCCTTTTTCATCATCTCCCTTAGTGGCTGAGTTATTCAAATCCCCATTGAGAATGCAAACAAGTTTTTACCCCAATTCACATATATATAAATAGCGAAGCATGAAAAAGAAGGTGGAAAGATGATTCAAAAATGGCTTGAAACAAACTATGGTATAAAAGCCGATGAAGAAGTTAGGATTGGGAACTACTCTGCATGCAGAAGGGGAGACCAGCTTTATTTTTTAATCCGTCCTGTAAACAAAGACACAGAAGAACTTTCTGAGTTACAAACAATCGCCTTACATTTATCACGAAACGGGGACATTACTGTTCCATTGTTTTTTCCTGCCAAAAATGGAGAGTTATTGAGTCAATGGGAAAATGATCAAGCGTGTGTCCTTGTCAGCAAAAGCATGGAAAGAAAGAAAATAGCCAAACTAGGGAGGAAACTGGGTAAATTCCATAAACGGGGAAGATCCTTACAGGTTCCAATAAAAAAAATAAGCAGGCTCGGGCAATGGAAGGAGCTTTGGGAAAAAAGATTAGATCAAATGGAAAATGTTTGGAACGGTAAGCTGTTTCAATATCCAGAAAATGAATTTGAAAGAATGTTTTTAGAATCATTTCCTTATTATATGGGGTTAGCAGAAAATGCTATTCAATATTTGGTTGATACGGAATTAGATGAAACACCGACAGAAATTGATCATGGTACAATATGTCATGAGAGATTTACCTCAAGAACGTGGGGAGAGAATGTTTTAACTAAGAACCCTTTTGAGTGGGTACTCGACCATGGAAGCAGAGATCTTGCTGAATGGACAAGAGAACGCTACTTTTATAACACACAAACCTATGAACCAGATTTGAAGGAGTTTTTTGCTGACTACCAAAGCAGCACAAAACTATCCCCATTTTCCTGGCGCCTTCTTTATGCAAGAATGTTGTTCCCACTTCATTATTTTGAAAGTGTGGAGGGATATTATTTGACTCAATCTGAGCAAACAAGAAATTCCTTAGAGGATCAAATGTTAAAACTGCTTAATCAATCTGGTGAATATGAACAATTTCTAGCGAATTTTTACCATGTAATAGAGGCTCCAATCCGAACTCGAAATATCCCGGAAGTCGATTGGCTCAAAAGATCCTAATTTAGGTGGTTGAATTTTCCTGACCTAACAAACATAAATAGCTAACTGAAAGAAGATTTGTTTAATTTTTCTTCATGAAAACCCTTCCTTGTAGTATATTAGAATAGTAATTACGATATTTGGAAATGGGGTAAAGTATGAAGCCTTATATTTTTATTACAAGGAAGCTTCCAGAAAGTGTCATAAGTGAATTAAGTGAACAGTTTGAAATCAAGATGTGGGACAGTGAAGATATTCCTGTACCAAGATCGATTTTATTAGAGGAGGCAAAACGCGCTGCTGGTTTGGTTACAATGCTTTCAGATCCAATAGATGAAGAAGTTTTATCATCTGGAAATACCTTGAAGGTCATTGCTAATCTTGCAGTAGGCTACGATAATATCGATATCCAAGCGGCAACTAAACGGGGGATTGCGATCTGTAACACGCCCGATGTCTTAACCGACACAACCGCTGATTTAACTTTTGCTTTATTGATGGCGACTGCCCGCAGAATTGTTGAATCTGCTGAATTTGTAAAAGAAGGAAAATGGCAAAGCTGGAGTCCGTTATTATTAGCTGGACATGATATTCATCATAAAACAATTGGGATTGTTGGGATGGGTAAAATCGGTGAAACGGTTGCGAAAAGAGCTACTGGTTTTGATATGGAGATTTTGTACCATAATCGCTCTCATAAACCAGCAGTGGAAGAAACGATTGGGGCAAAATATGTTTGCTTTGAAGAGTTAGTAGGACGCTCAGACTTTATCGTTTGTTTAACACCGTTAACGAATGAAACAAGGAACTTATTTACCCGTGATGTTTTTCAAAAAATGAAGAAATCAGCTATCTTTATCAATGCTTCTAGAGGACCAGTGGTTGATGAGCAAGCATTATATGATGCCCTTGTTAATGAAGAAATTGCCGGAGCAGGGTTAGATGTTTTTACTAAAGAGCCAATCTCGGCAGATCATCCGCTCCTAAAACTCACGAATGTTGTGGCTCTTCCTCATATCGGAAGTTCAAGTACGGAAACTAGAATGACGATGATGAAATTGTGTTTAGAGAACATAGACATGGTACTAACAGGAAAAGATCCTAAGACGTTAGTAAATAAAGACTGGAAGACTCAACTTTCCTATTAATATTTGAAAACCTGTGAAGTGAAATACTCCACAGGTTTTTTTAGTGAAAAAGAATTGTGAGACACTAATAAAGGAAATACATAAAATTAGGCTTAGGCGATGTAAGCGGTTTATAATAAAAAGGGACAAAAAACTATTGTAAAAACTGAAAACTAGAAATATAATGTCTTTTATACGAATACAATTGTTCGTACTAAACGAACAAAGGGACGGGAGGTAATCGGATTGGAAGCTATCTCAATAGGGATGTTAGGTCTAGGTACAGTTGGCACAGGAGTTGTGACAATTATTGAGAATCACCAAGATAAATTAATGCATCAAGTTGGTTGCCCTGTTAAATTAAAAAAGATCCTTGTAAAGGATTTAAATAAACCAAGAGCAGTCGAAGTTTCACAAGAACTTTTAACCACTAATGAAGATGACATATTAAATGACCCCGATATCGATGTGGTTATAGAAGTGATGGGTGGAGTTGAACATACCAAGGATTACGTACTAAAGGCTTTGAAACAAAAAAAGCACGTGGTCACTGCCAATAAAGATTTAATGGCGGTATATGGTACGGAGCTTCATACGGTTGCAGCGGAAAATGGTTGTGATTTATTTTATGAAGCAAGCGTAGCTGGTGGTATTCCAATTTTAAGAAGTTTAGTAGATGGACTAGCATCTGATCGAATTACGAAAATGATGGGGATTGTCAACGGCACAACAAACTTTATTTTAACAAAAATGACCAAACAAGGTGCAGCATATCAAGATGTTTTAAAAGAGGCACAAGAATTGGGATATGCAGAGTCCGATCCAACAGCTGACGTTGAGGGATTGGATGCGGCTAGAAAAATGACGATCCTTGCAACACTTGGCTTTTCAATGAAGGTCGATTTGGATGATGTAAAAACTACAGGTATCACTAAAATTACCGAAGACGATTTGAAGTATGCGAAACAACTGGGGTATACAATGAAATTGCTTGGAATTGCCAAACGGGAAGAAGAAAAGGTCGAAGTTAGCGTTCAGCCTACACTCTTACCTGAAACACACCCACTTGCTTCTGTTAATGACGAATATAACGCCGTATATGTTTTTGGTGAAGCAGTTGGGGAAACTATGTTTTATGGACCAGGAGCCGGTAGCTTACCAACAGCGACTTCCATTGTTTCTGATTTAGTTGGTGTGATGAAAAACATGCGTCTTGGTGTGAATGGAAAAAGTGCTGTATCTCCACAATTTCCGAAACAAATGAAAGGGCCAGAAGAAATATTTTCTAAATATTTTTTACGCCTCCACGTGTTTGATGAAGTCGGCGTATTTGCTGATATTACGGGTATCTTCTCCAAACATCGTGTCAGCTTTGAAAAGATCCTTCAAATGCCATTAAAAGATAAAGAACTAGCTGAAATTGTACTTGTAACACACCATGCTAGCTTAAAAGACTATGAAGAAATTTTAATTCAATTAAAAGATTTACATGCAGTAAAGGAAATTAAAAGTTCATATCGTGTGGAAAGAGGAGAAAGATAATGAGATGGAAAGGCCTTATTGAAGAGTATAAAGAGTATTTACCAATTACAGAGAACACGCCCAAGTTAACATTAAATGAGGGTAACACTCCACTAATCAAGCTGGAAAAATTGTCAGAAGAGTGGGGCATCAATCTTTTCGTAAAAACGGAGGGTGCTAACCCAACTGGATCGTTCAAGGACCGTGGTATGGTGTTTGCCGTAGCCAAAGCAAAAGAAGCGGGCGCTGACACGGTTATTTGTGCGTCGACTGGAAATACTTCGGCCGCTGCAGCTGCTTATGCAACAAGAGCAGGAATGAAATGTATCGTTGTCATTCCTAAGGGAAAAATTGCCCTCGGAAAGCTTGCCCAAGCTGTTATGTATGGTGCAGAAATTGTATCAATTGAAGGTAATTTTGATCAGGCTTTGGCAATGGTGCGTAAAATCAGTGAAACAGAACCTGTTGCGCTGGTTAACTCTGTTAACCCTTATCGCCTTGAAGGGCAAAAGACAGGTGCGTTTGAAGTTTGTGATCAGCTAGGGGTTGCACCTGATATTTTAGCCATTCCAGTTGGTAATGCTGGAAACATTAGTGCTTACTGGAAAGGGTTCAAAGAATACAATGAAAAGAAAGATTATAAGCTTCCTCGAATGTTTGGCTTTGAAGCTGCAGGGGCAGCGGCGATCGTTCATAATCGAGTATTTGAAAATCCGGAAACCATTGCAACAGCTATTCGAATTGGAAACCCTGCTAGCTGGGATCTTGCTGTAAATGCTGCAAAGGAATCAAATGGAGTAATTGATGAGGTAACGGATGATGAAATCCTTGCTGCATATCGTAAAATAGCCTCAACTGAAGGTGTATTCGCAGAGCCAGGTTCGTGTGCTTCCATCGCTGGGGTTTATAAAAAAGTTCAACAAGGTGAGATTCCTGCCGGCTCAACAGTTGTGGCAATTTTGACTGGAAACGGATTAAAGGATCCAGATACAGCAATCGATGCCAGCCCAATTAAACCTGTTGCGTTACCTAATGATGAAAAAGTAGTAGCAGAATATATTAAGGGAGTTGTCCGTCAATGAGTGAAGACGGACTGTTTGTTATCAAAGTTCCGGGCAGTTCGGCCAACCTAGGCCCGGGATTTGATTCCATCGGCATTGCTGTAAATCTATATTTAACTATTACGGCAGAAAAAAGCGATGCCTGGGAAGTAGTACCTCAAAGTAAAGAGCTTGAAGTATTCCCAACAGATGAAACAAATTTTATTTGTATGACAGCAATCCAAACTGCATCCCTTTATGATAAAAAAATGCCTCCTTGCCGTTTGAAGGTGGCAAGTGATATTCCGCTTGCCAGGGGACTTGGTTCAAGTGCCTCAGCCATTGTAGCAGGGATTGAATTAGCTGATTGTATTTGTCAGCTCAATTTATCTAAGCACGAAAAGCTGGCGATTGCGTCCAAAATGGAGGGCCATCCTGATAATGTTGGTGCCTCTATCTTTGGTGGTTTATTTATTGGATATCAAAATGATGACCAAATAGATATGTCAGTTATATCTGAAATCTACTTTGATCTTGTCGTAGTGGTTCCAAAGGAAGTCCTTTTAACAAAGGCATCCAGAAACGTGCTCCCTGACCAGCTTTCTTTTGCAGAGGCTGTGAAGGCTGGAGCGGTAGCAAATTTACTTGTAGCTTCGCTATTAACAAGGGACTTTCAGCTTGCTGGTAAAATGATGAAGGCTGATCGGTACCATCAACCATACCGGAGAAAACTCGTCCCTCATTTTGAAAAGATTGAAGATATTGCATTGAATCAAGGCGCATTTGGTGCTGCCCTAAGTGGTGCAGGTCCATCTATTCTTTGTTTTGCGGAAACGGGTTATGGGGAAAAATTAGCTGACACACTCAAAGTGAACTTTCCTGAAATGGAAGTGCTTGAATTAAAAATTGACCGTGTCGGAAGTGTGGTTAATTCATAAATTGGATTTGAAAAATAAAGGGCCGGATCTTCCTCAAATGAGGTGATCCAGCCCTTTATTCGTAAATTTTTTTAGAAAACTTGTTCTACTTCAATTATTCCTGGAACTTCTTCTAATAATGCACGTTCAATTCCAGCTTTTAACGTGATTGTTGAACTAGGGCAACTTCCGCAAGCACCTAGAAGGCGTAATTTTACAATACCATCCTCCACATCAACTAGCTCACAATCTCCTCCATCCCGTAAAAGAAATGGACGTAATTTATCTAATACATCTTGAACTTGCGCTAACAAATCTTGATCAACCATTAAATCTACTCCTTTCCTTATTCTTATTATAATCACTATAACCGTAAAAATCTATTCCCTAAGACTTAAAACTAACATTCAATGGTAAATAATATTAAAATATTAATAAATAATATGAATGTTAAGGGAGCGGTGTGAAATGGAGGATACAATCGTTGAAATCGTCGTATATGGTGCAGAACAAGTTTGCCCTAGTTGTGTCTCACTTCCGTCCTCAAAAGAGACGTATGAGTGGTTAGATGCCTCAATAAGCCGAAAATTTCCAAACCAGCCATTTTCCTTGACCTATGTAGATATTTTCGAACCGCCAAACGATGTGATTAAACAAAAATTTGCTAATAAAGTCATCGACGAAGATTTGTTTTATCCAGTTGTGGTAATAGATGGCAATATTGTTGCCGAGGGGAGCCCCCGATTGAAAGTTATTTTTGCTGAAATGGAGGGGAGAGGGTATAAGGGCATTTAAAATACATTAATAAAAGGCGAGGGAAGCATCCCTCGCCTAAATAATCACCCGTTATGATATTTATATACCCAAAGAATTCCTGATTTTAACAGTCGTGCTACTCTTCCAGTAATAGGACGATCTGCAAGCAATCCAAATCCGTGTTTTTTACCGAGTGAACCCAGTACACCCTTCAGTTTAATGGCTGGGAAGGATTCAGGTGGTGCTTCACCATTCCATCTTTTTAATAATACTTGAACGATTTGTTCTGCTTGGCCTTCAGCAAGTTGAGCGCTTGGTGCATATGGTAAGCTTGCACAATCTCCAAGTACATAAACATGTTCGGAGTTTGGAATATTATGTTGAGTGGTAAGCACAACACGACCTTGAGGGTCTTTTTCTACATCAAGACCTCTAACGACCTTACTTGGTTGAATTCCAGCTGTCCAAACAATAGCGTCAAAATTCATAGGGGCATCATGATTATACAAGACGTTTTCTTCCACTCTAGTAATATTGGCATTATTAATAATGTCGACGCCATTCGTATCAAACCAATTTTCTACATAAGTGCTTAATCTTTCCGGAAAAGCAGATAAAATAAAATTGCCACGATCAAATAATTTTATTTTTAGATCCTTTCTGCTTTCGTTCAATTCACTAGCTAATTCAACCCCACTTAAACCTGCTCCAACAATGGCTACGACCGACCCAGGTGAAAGATTATTCAGTGCTTGATAGGTATTCCGAGCTTTTTCGATATTTTGAATGCTAAAGGTAAATTGATCAGCACCTTGAACATTGTGATACTTATCCTCGCATCCCAACCCGATGATTAAATCATCATAGCTGATAGATTCTTGATCTTCTAAATCAATAGACTGGTTTGCTAGATTAACAGAAGAGATTTCCCCATATCTGATTTGTAAACGGGGATGTGTTGGAAATGGCACCCGAACGTGTTGATCAGAAATTGTACCCGCTGCAAGAGCATAAAATTAAGTTTTTAAACTATGATATGGAACTCTGTCTACAAGAGTTATTGAAACATCATCCGGTAATTGGTTTGGCAACAGTCGTTGCAAAACTCTCATACCACCATATCCTCCACCAAGAATAACAAGATTTTTCATTCGCAATTTCCCCTTTATTGCAGTGTATACTGCATTCTAAATCTATCCAATTTCAAAAAAGGCACCGTTAAATTGATCGGTTGATTCTTGGTTTGTAGAAGCTCCTTGTTGAAGAAAACAAAGGATACTTTGAAAATTAAATGTTATCACACACATAATAGTAAAATTCTACTATTTAAACCACTTATCAGTATATCGAAAATGTCACAAAATCTCAACATTTAATACACAAAAACTTGACAATAGTTTACGAATAGTAAATTGACGTTTTTTTATTAATGAAGTAGGATATAAAGTTGATAGAGAAGTGAGAGGTGAGGGATATGATCAATCCAATGGTCGAATTTTGTATTGGGAATTTAGTAAAAGGTTCCCAAAGGGTTTTTGAAACTCTCCAAAAGGACCCGAATATAGATACAATTGAATATGGTTGTCTGAGTTATTGCGGTATTTGCGAGGATACCCTTTTTGCTGTAGTGAATGGGGAAATAGTCAAAGGCTCCACTCCAGACGGACTGCTTGAAAATATATATCAATATATAGAAGAAAACCCAATGTTTTAATCGAAAAGAGAAAGCGCTCGGTTATCTCCCGCCGGATCTAGACACCCATCTAATCTCAGCGTTTTACCCTCTTACAAAAATGGGGAAACTGATTAGTTGAGTCATATATTATTGGTGTATATACTAATAATAAAGTGATCTGTAGAAAGGTGTGATTGGAATGGAACAAATAATAACCATTAGCGAGGCAGCAGCCTTTCAAATTAAAGACATGATGAAGCAAAATGAAGAAGAAGGCTCATTTTTACGAGTTGCTGTTAAAGGCGGAGGCTGCAGCGGTTTGTCATACGGTATGGGTTTTGATCATGAAATAAATGAAGATGATGTTAAGCTGGAACAACATGGCATCACCGTCCTTGTTGATAAAGAAAGCCAACCAGTCCTAAAGGGAACAATCATTGATTTTAAAGAATCAATGATGGGTGGCGGCTTTACCATCGATAACCCGAACGCCATTGCATCATGCGGTTGTGGCTCATCGTTTAAAACAGCAACAAATGCAGGGTCACCCGAGGAATGCTAAATTTATGTCAAAAAGCAAAGTGAATGTAAAATTCACTTTGCTTTTCTTAAAATTTTTAAAACAGAAGTCGCTCGATTTTCTGTTTATTTAAACATCGAAGAGCTATGCATCGGTTGAATCTTAGCTTTTGGATCGATAAATTGTTTTGCATTATTAACTGCAGTTGGTGCTTCACCAAATCCGCATGCAATGAGCTTTACTTTTCCTTCATAAGTACAAATATCACCTGCAGCATAAATGCCAGGGATGTTTGTTTCCATTCTGGAATTAACAACGATGGAAGTTTTATCAATATCCAAGCCCCATTCCTTAATTGGGCCTAAAGATGAAACAAAACCGTAGTTGACGATGACAGAATCGACATCAATTACTTCACGTTGCTCTCCATTCACATGATCAATTACGACCTGCTTAATTCCGTTTTCGTCACCAACTAAATCTGCTGGTACAAAGGGAGTTTTAATTTCAGCCGTGGAGTTTTGTAGGTTCTCAACGCTATGCTCATGTGCTCTAAATTTATCGCGACGATGAATAATCGTTACTTTTTCTGCAATCGGTTCAAGCATCATTGTCCAGTCAACAGCAGAGTCTCCTCCACCAAAAACGACTACTTTTTTACCTGCAAATTTGTTCAAATCATCAATAAAGTAATGAAGATTTTTTGCTTCATATTGAGTTGCACTTTCTAATTCCAAGCGGCGTGGTTGGAAGGCGCCGTTCCCAGCAGTAATAATGACAGTTTTTGTGTAATGGACTTCATTATTAGTGGTTAATTTGAAAACACCGTCATCTTGCTTTTCAACTTTTTCAACCGCTTGCTCAAGCGCAACTGTTGGGTTGAATTTTGCCATTTGTTCCTTTAAATTGTTGACCAACTCTTGAGCTCTCACTTTTGGAAAACCTGCTACATCATATATGTATTTTTCCGGATAAAGCGCTGCTAATTGTCCGCCAAGTTGTGGCAAACTCTCGATTATTTTGACGCTGGCTTGACGCATACCACCATAAAATGCGGTGAATAATCCAACTGGCCCTCCGCCAATAATCGTAATGTCATAAACTTGTTTATCTTCATTCACTTTGTATCCCCCCAAACAAACTGTAAGTAATTATGATATTTATCATACCACATAATTACCAATTTCTCTAAAAATTGATGGGGTTTAGAGATGATGAAGTTAATGGAAAATTCCTATTCCTTTAAAACTAATTTTCTTGCTTGAAAAAGAAATCAAAATAGAATATTATAATGGAGAAATTATGTTAACTTTTTGTGACATTTTTAGAACATTTTTATGTCTGTGAACGTGAAATACCTCACAAACTTTAGAGTGCTAATAAAATGCGGTGTATTTCACTGAAAAATATTATGGAAAAGGTGAAGTGATATATTTTGGGAAAGTCAAAAATAATTGTATTAGGTGGGGGATACGGTGGCCTAATGACCGTAACAAAATTACAAAAGATCCTTGGTGTTAACGAAGCAGAGATTACCCTAGTAAACAAAAATGATTACCACTATGAAACTACTTGGCTTCATGAGGCATCTGCTGGAACACTTCATCATGACCGTGTCCGGTATCCAATTGCTGATGTGATAGATCGCAGTAAAGTTAATTTTATTCAAGATTGTGCAATTGAAGTTAATACCGCCGAAAAGAAGGTAATTTTAGAAAATAAAGAGCTTTCTTATGATTATCTTGTTATCGCACTTGGCGGGGAATCAGAAACATTTGGAATTAAAGGCTTAAAAGAGTTCGCTTTTTCAATAATAAATGTCAATGCCGCAAGACAAATTCGGGAGCATATCGAGCTTCAATTTGCTACTTATCAAACGGAAGAAGAGAAGAAAGATGAACGCCTAACCATAGTAGTTGGTGGAGCTGGATTCACTGGCATTGAATTTTTGGGTGAAATGGCTAATCGGATTCCTGAACTATGTCGTGAATATGATGTTGACCAAAATAAAGTTAAACTCATTTGTGTTGAAGCAGCACCAATGGTTTTACCAGGATTTGATCCTGAACTGGTGAGTTATGCTGTTGCTCAATTAGAGAAAAAAGGTGTTCAATTCCGAATTGGCACTGCTATTAAAGAATGTACTCCTGAAGGAATCATTGTTGCAAAAAGTGAAGATGAAGTTGAGGAAATTAAAGCAGGTACCGTTGTATGGGCTGCAGGTGTTAGAGGAAACTCTATCATTGAAAAATCAGGGATTGAATCAATGCGCGGTCGCGTTAAAATTCAACTTGATTTACGAGTTCCAGGAAGTGATGATGTTTTCGTCATTGGTGACTGTGCATTAATGATAAATGAAGAAATTAACCGTCCTTACCCACCTACTGCTCAAATTGCGATGCAACAAGGCGAAGTATGCGCGAGAAATTTAGCAGCGTTAGTAAGAGACAAGGCTGAGCTAGAATCGTTTAAACCAGATATTAAAGGATCTGTGTGTTCACTTGGTCATGATGATGCAATTGGATTAGTATTTGGCAAAAAAATATTTGGCGCAAAGGCGTCATTTATGAAAAAAATGGTTGATAACCGTGCCCTATTGATGATAGGTGGAGCGGGTCTGGTAATGAAAAAGGGTAAATTTAATCTTTTATAATATTATTCCTATTTTATAGACAACATCAAAACTTTAGCAGTAAAGTTTTGATGTTGTCTATTTTCTTTTTTCGGGGAATCGAAACGCAATTTTTGCAAAACGCGCAAATATTCCAAAAAAAATGTTGAAAAAAGGCGTTTACATTGACTGGATTAAATCCTTTCAGTAAACTTTAAGTGGATGTGTTAGGGGGAGGAAAGCTGATGGAACTTACTGTGGTCACGCTTGTTATTTCAATGCTGTTATTTTTTGTGCTATTTTTTGGAATTGGCTTTTTGTTAAATATGCTATTAAAAATGACATGGATTATGTCGATTATTTATCCAATTATAGCTATTTTTATTGTTGATAAAGTTAGGTTTATTGATTACTTTCAAAATAGTAAAGATGCATTTAGCGATTTAGGTAAACATTTGGGTAATTTGGCTCCAGCCGATATATTAATTTTAAGCAGCGGGATGGTCGGAGCAATAGTTGCTGGTTTGGTTGTTAAACTATTGCGCCAAAAGGGTTATGGTATGTTTTAATAATGATAGTTTCTCCACAGCAAAATTAATAGCTGTGGTTTTTTTTTTTCTAAAAAACCATTTATTTTTAAAATTTCTTTTCACTTCCAAATGAATATTTCTCTAATCGGTGGGAAATGAATAAATTTGGGAGGATTGAAAAATAATATGGTTAATAAATTAAAAAAATGGACGAGGCGCTCGATTATGTCTTGTTTATTTTTGGTAGCATTATTAATGACCTATCAGTCAATTTCAGGTGTAGAAGCAAAAACGATTGCTTCTATAGTATATCCATCTCAGCAACATGAAAAAGTGGAAAGTTCTAACTCTGACCATAATATGAAGCCACTTGCACTAGCTTCAAAATTTTTGAAACGAATCTTACAGTCGACAACCCAAATGTCAGCGGCTGAGGAAGTTTCGGCAACTATCCCATCTTTAGAAGATTCTTTTGATTGGTCGAAATATCCCAAAAAGACGGTAGTCGCGACTGGGTATACGGCTGGGTATGAATCAACTGGAAAGAACCCTGATAATCCGCAATTTGGGATTACTTATTCTGGTGTAAAAGTTAAACGGGATTTATTTTCAACTGTAGCTGCAGATATCGATGTATTTCCAATTGGGACGATTCTGTTTATCCCCGACTACGGATACGGCGTAGTTGCTGATACGGGAAGCGCCATTAAAGGGGATAAGGTTGATTTGTATTATGACACGGTTGATGAAGTTTATAACAAATGGGGTAAGCGGACATTAGAGGTATATATCGTTGAAATGGGAGAAGGGAAATTAACTGAGAGTAAGTTGACCTCTCTTAACGAGAATGAATCCATGCAAGTGTTTAGGCAACAATACAATCGGACTGAGCAGGATTAAAAAAGACGGGCCCATGATTAGACATGGGTTCCGTCTTTTTTTTAAAAAATCTAAGGTATTAAGTAGAACAGTATTAAGGTTAAGGCAATACCAGTTAGACCGCCAAAAAATACTTCAATGGGTTTATGGCCAAGGAGTTCTTTTAATTCTTTTCTTTTTTCCTGTTCAGGTTTTTTAGGCCAATTTTTGGCATCGGCTATTATTTTATTGAAATCTGCTACAAGTCGGTTCAAAACAATGGCTTGCTCACCAGCCTGTCTTCGGACTCCTGTGGCATCAAACATTGTAATAATCGCAAACATTGCTGAGACGGCAAATACAGCAGAATTTAATCCTTCTTCTAATGCGATTCCTGTCGTTAAAGCTGTTACTGCAGCAGAATGGGAACTCGGCATGCCGCCAGTACTCGTTAGCAGGGACCAGTTTAGCTTTCTAGTAGCTAAATATTGAATTGGAACTTTTACAAATTGAGCAAAGAATATGGCGGCTAAAGCAGACCACAATGGGAAGTTGGTTAATAATTCCATAAAAAAGACCACCTTTTTGAATTATCCTTTTCATTACCTATGCTATCCACCAATCTTTATCTTAATTATCCTGCAAACTTGAAGATAATACCATATATAACTACCGAAAAAATGAATCATCATCATAAAATAAAAAGCATAATGGCTTTATTAGCTTAAACCATCCTGAGAATTAGTTATAATAGAATTATATTACGGAGGTGATCCAACATGTTTCAAGTTAAAACAAATGTGGACCTTTTAAAGGCTCATGAAGCAATTATGATTGGTGTGTTTGATCGACAAACAAAACTAGATGGATTCATGTCAGAAGTTGATACTATTCTTGGAGGACAAATAACAGAACTTTTAAAGAGCAATGACATCTCTGGGAAAAAGAAAACAGTGAACCTCATCCATACCTTGGGGAAAATGAACACGAAAAGATTAATTTTTGTTGGCTTGGGTAATGAAAAGGACTATACATATGAAGTATTCCTAGAGCTTATCGGAAATGCTTTTAAAAAGGTTCAAGGATTGAAATACACAGAGATTGGGGTTGCTCTTGACACATTTGTCAATAGTCAAGTCGATGTACTTGATGCTGCCCATGCGCTAAGTGAAGCTTTTATACTCTCAACCTATAAATTTGAAGGATATAAGCAACAAACGAACCAGCCTGACAAAAAGATTGAAAGTATCACTGTGTATTCTCAATTAGTCGATATTGAGGAAATCGGGGCGTCCTTAACGGTTGGTTATGTATATGGTGAGGGGACTAATTCTGCTCGCACACTAGTCAATATGCCAGGAAATATGTTGACGGCAACAGACATGGCAGAATATGCAACTGATCTTGCCTGGAAATATGATTTTGAGGTAGAGATTTTAGAAAAAGAAGAAATTGAAAAGATGGGAATGGGTGCATTCCTTGCCGTTAATCAAGGGTCAGCAGAGCCACCAAAAATGATTGTATTAAAATATCAAGGTAAAGAAGAATGGAAAGATGTCATTGGGCTTGTCGGAAAAGGTATTACCTTTGATACAGGTGGTTACTCGTTAAAAACAAAAGATGGAATCGTTGGGATGAAAACGGATATGGGTGGAGCAGCAGCTGTGTTTGGCGCGATGGAAATCATTGGTGAATTAAAGCCAGAACAAAATGTGGTAGCGGTTATTCCGGCTACAGACAATATGATAAGTGGAGCAGCTTTCAAACCAGATGATGTCATTACATCAATGAGCGGAAAAACGATTGAAGTTTTAAATACAGATGCAGAAGGAAGACTTGTTTTAGCAGATGCGATTACCTATGCAAAGTATCATGGCGCAAGCTACCTCGTTGACGTCGCAACCTTAACTGGTGGTGTAATCGTCGCACTTGGAACCAATACAACGGGTGCATTAACCAATCACGAGTTATTATTTGAGCAAGTATTGGAGGCATCTGCTGAAGCTGTTGAACCAATATGGCGTTTGCCAATTTTTACAAAGGATATCGAGAGAATACGAAACAGTAAAATGGCTGATTTAAATAATTCCCCTGGAAGAGAAGGTCATGCCATTATGGCTGGTGCGTTTATCGGTGAGTTTGCTGAAGGAACGCCATGGGTACATCTTGATATTGCCGGAACCGCAACATCCAAAAATGGCCATGACTTAGGTCCAGCAGGTGCTACAGGCGTGATGACTCGGACCCTTGCATTGCTTGTGGAACGATTCGAACCAATTGAATAAACTGTTGGGGCCACTTTTAAGACCAATTGATCAGAGGTGAATGGATTGGATTTAAGTAAAACATTAATTGGTGCACTCGGAATTGAGATCACCGAAATAGGAAAAGGGACGATAACAGCTACCATGCCAGTAGATGAACGAACAAGACAACCAATGGGTTTCTTGCATGGAGGTGCTTCAGTTGCATTGGCAGAAACGGTGGCGAGTGTTGGGGCGTATGAATTAGTTGATAAAGAAACTGAGGCAGTAGTTGGTCTAGAAATTAACGCTAACCATATTAAGGGGAAGAGAGAGGGGGGCGTTACAGCAGTAGGTACCCTATTACATCAGGGCAGGACCACTATGGTATGGGATATCAAAATTGTTGATGAATCCAATCAACTTATTTGTACATCCCGTTGTACGATTGCGATTATTAAGTTAAAAAAATAGAAAAAATGCCACCTATTGATTCAAAAGGTGGCTTTTTATTTTGATTAAAATTAAATAGTTCACTTTACCAGAATAGTTGTAATCTATAGATATTATATTAAAGAAAAATTTAAAAAATTATCTTAGTTCATGTTATAATAATCTTAATAATTTTTTTTGGTCAAATATTTATCCGTATTTATTGGACAAAAGAAAGTAGGTGATTCGATGAGGGGAAGCCATCAATATTTATTTATTGATTTTGAATTCACAATGCCTGAGAAAAGTGAACGGTATAAAGGTTTTTACCCTGAGATCATTGAGGCTGGAATTGTTTCTGTGGTGGATGATAAAGTTCAGGACCAGTTTTCTTCGTACGTTACTCCAATCCGATTTCCTATTTTAAGTGAACGATGTAAATCTTTCTTACGCATTTCTCAAGGACAAGTGGAACAAGGAATTCCATTCCAAGATTTGATACGGAAAATGAACGAACTAAATAGTATGTATCCAAGTTCTGTTATCACTTGGGGAAACATGGACATGAGAGTACTTCGAAATAATTGCCATCATGCCGATTTAGGTTTTCCGTTTACTGGTAAAGAAATCGACCTTTCTATGGAGTATAAACGTTTTTTTGGTGATCAAAATCAAACTGGATTATGGAAAGCTGTCCAAGAGTATG
>CAURFY010000012.1:0-16473 GCA_963524115.1 uncultured Bacillus sp. | reverse complement strand
CAAACGCATATATTATTGATGAGGTAACGAGAGTGGGACGTTCGCCAGTTCGTAAGCTTGGACCGAATGATCGTCTCGTAAGCCCTGCTAGACAATATATTGAAGTAGTAGGGAAAGAACCTGTGTTTCTTATGAAGGGGATAGCCGCAGCGCTTCTCTATGATTTTGAAGGTGATCAAGATGCTGTGCTTGTTCAAAGCACAATTAAGGAAAAGGGACTTGTTGCTGCAATTGAGGAGTATACCAAGCTTGATCAAGCATCACCCTTGTGTGCGGGAATTGTTGAGCAATACAACCAATTGAAGATGAATAAATAATAAAATACAATGGCCATCCTTGTGAAATAGCTTTATTCAAAAAAGCTGTTGCACGAGGATGGCATATTTTTATGGGATTCAATCACTTCTAAATGTTTACTACTTTGTTGTTTTTAGACTAGGAATCCACCCGACTACTATAGAAACTTTAAGATAAAATAGAGTTGGAGAATTAGTAGAAATAGGAGGGGCTTAGAATGGTCAATGAAAAACCTGCTCAAAAGATAGACTTTAAAAAGGAACTTAAGGAATTTTACAGTTGCCCAAAAAAGAATGTCCTTGTCGATGTACCTGAGATGAATTATTTAATGATTGATGGTAAGGGGGACCCGAATACAGCCATTTCCTTTAAGGATGCAATTGAAGCACTTTATTCAGTCTCCTATTCTGTTAAATTTTTATCAAAAAAGAACGGCTTGGACTATGTCGTTATGCCGCTGGAGGCACTTTGGTATATAGATGTGATGAATGATTTTATTAATGTTCCAAAAGATGAGTGGAAATGGACCGCGATGATCATGCAACCAAGTCATATTTCCAAAGAAATGATGAACGATGCAATCGAATCGGTTAGAAAAAAGAAGAGCATAGCTTCATTAGATAAAATAAGATTTGAAGCATACAATGAGGGTTTATCAGCTCAGATCCTTTATGTTGGACCTTTTGATGATGAACACCCAACCATTGTAAATCTACATGAGTTTGCTCAAGCGAATGGATGTCGTGTTGAAGGAAAACATCACGAAATCTATTTGAGTGATTTTCGAAGGGTTGAACCTAGTAAATTAAAAACGATTATTAGACAGCCCGTTTTAAAAAAATAATTGATATTAGACCGCTTATTCAATAATGGATAAGTGGTTTTTTTATTAGTTGTGTCAATTTTGTATGGCAGCCACTTTTAGTGTGAATTTAATACAAAATTTTAAAACTTATACTTATTTTCATAAAGTATAGTAAAATAGTATCAGTAAATATCAATTATTCAACTTAATAGTCAGATAAAGGCAAACTTATTGAAAGATAAGGACGCAAAGCCACAGGTCTAAGGCAAAACTATGACGGCTGGGTTACCGATGAATGATAATGATTCTACCCTCCTAGTTCTGTTTCTTTGGGTACGAATCTTTTTTTTTTGAAAAATTTGAGAAGGTTATTATAACCATATATACGACTTACTGGGGTGGGGAAATGAGATATACCGGGAGACTAGGTGCTGTATTTGCTATTATCATATGGCTTGTCATAGAGAGTTGGATTGATCATAAATTTCTAGTGTTTCAGTTTGGATTGGGAATTCCACTTGGCTGGTTTTTTGGAAGACATTATGATAAAGCGGTATTATTACAAAATGAATTAAAAAACATCCAGAATAAATTAACGAGTGAATATAACAAAAGCTTAAATGAAAGTGAGAAACTGTTTAAATATATTGCTTACCATGATTCCTTAACAGGGTTAGCAAACCGGAATATGGTTCGTAAACATTTAGCGCAGGAATTATTAATTGCAAGAAGAGAAAATCAAAGTGTTGCTATTCTTTTTATTGATTTGGATCGATTTAAGTCAGTAAATGATACATGGGGGCACAAAATAGGTGATCAGTTGCTGAAAATGGTCGCTACTCGCTTAATAGATTGTATTGGAGCGGAAGGTCTAATCGCTAGGCAAGGAGGAGATGAATATATCATTTGCCTTCCTGATAGCAATAGAAAAGAAGCGGAAGCGGTCGCTCAAAAAATTATCACAACCTTTTCACAACCATTTAGCATCATCATTCACGAAGTTGTAATCACGCCAAGTATCGGGATTAGTCTTTCCCCAATGGATGGAAATGAAGTAGATACTTTGATTCGAAACGCGGATATTGCTATGTATTTAGTAAAAGAACAGGGGAAAAATAATTATCAGTTTTACCAATCTGAAATAGAAGCTTTTATTCAAAGGAAATATGAATTAGAAAATAAAATAAGGAAAGCGATAGATAATCAAGAATTTGAGCTACACTATCAGCCTAAATATGCTTTGAATAATAATGAGATGATTGGGGCTGAGGCTTTAATTCGCTGGAATGATCCCGAACTTGGAACCATTCCACCAGCTGAGTTTATTCCTATTGCGGAGGAAACAGGCTTAATTGTCCCAATTGGTGATTGGGTCATGAGAGAGGCTTATAGACAGCAAAGGGTATGGCAGGAATCAGGGATAAAAGACTTGATGGTTTCTGTAAATATTTCAGCAAGGCAGTTTCTAAATAGGGACTTAGTTTTTAAAATAGATTCAATTATAAAGGAATTTAACCTTGATCCCCAATATATCAATCTTGAAATTACAGAATCAATGGCGATGATTGATGTAAGCCACTCAACTAAACAAATGAAAGATTTAAAAAAGCTAGGGGTTCTACTTTCGCTAGATGACTTTGGAACGGGCTATTCTTCGCTAAGTTATTTAAATAAATTTCCTTTCGACTTTTTAAAAATTGATAAATCGTTCATTCAACAGATGAATCGTTCCAAGAAAAATTTAAGCGTTGTCCAAGCAATTATCACTGTTGCCCTCAGTTTGATTTTGTTAGTGGTTGCAGAAGGCGTGGAGAAAAAGGAACAACTCCAAGCCCTTCGCTTAAAAAGATGCGATGTGGTCCAAGGTTTTTACTATAGCCCACCGCTACAGGTAACGGAATTTGAGAAGCTTCTTGATTTTAGTCATTAAAGAATTGTTAAAACTGCAAAGAGGCCAGGGATCAGTTGTAACTGAACCTCGGCCTCCTTTTTTAAATAACTAGTGCAAATTTAGTTTGTATCCGCCTTTTTTCCTCTTCCAGCTTCCTTTATCGCTTGTTTTAATATGATCTCGATTTGGGCATTGACACTTCGTAGCTCGTCACTTGCCCACTTTTCGAGAGCATCATATGTCTTTTGGTCAATTCGAAGGAGGAATTTCTTTTTCTCAGACATATTATCACTACCTTAATAGATGGTTCCTGTATTGATTACCGGTTGGGTCCCTTTTTCTGAAACGATTGTAACCATAAGGTTATTCACCATCTGTGCTTTCTTCTCTTCATCTAATTCCACGACACCTTCACTGCTTAATTGTTCAATCGCTGATTTAACCATCGAAACTGCTCCATCGACGATAACCTTTCTGGCTGCAAGGATTGCCTTTGCCTGTTGTCGTTGCAACATTGCTGAAGCAATCTCGCTTGAATAGGCTAAATGCATGATGCGAGCTTCGATAATTTCTACACCCGCTACAACTAATCGTTTTTGTAGATCCTTCGTTAATTCATCGCCAACCTCATCAGAGTGCTGTCTTAAAGAAATCTCGTAGTCATTGTTGAAATTGTCGTATGGGTACTGACTGGCAATGTGACGCAAACCAGTTTCACTTTGGGTATGGACGAACTCTTTATAATCCTCCACATCATAGACTGCTTTAGCAGAGTCAAAAACTTTGTAGACAACAACCGCAGCAATTTCAATTGGATTTCCTTCCAAGTCGTTTACCTTTAGTTTCTCACTGTTAAAATTAATCACTCTTAAAGATACATTTTTTCTTAAGGTCAAGGGAATTGAGAGCCAAAATCCTTCTTGCTTAATTACACCAAGATAGGAGCCAAAAAGAGTGATCACCTTTGCTTGGTTTGGTTGATTGATGGTAAACCCAGTTAATAGAACGGCCGCAATAAGTGCAAGTACCACAAACGTTATCAGGATGGCCGGGTTTTGATTAAATGAAAAAATGTTAATCAAATAAATGATAGCGATGAACATCAGTAATTCGATTAAAACCCCCAAAAATCCGTTTACTTTAAAGGTTTCTTTCTCTTTCAAAAGAACCACTCTCCACTTCTTACTGGAATTGTTTTGATACTGATATGATATCACATTAATATCAAAATTTAAACTTACTGGTTTGCATATTTTGACAACCGTTTTTGTTAGAAATATAACGTAGCAAAAATAATAAGTTATATAAATATAATTGTTTGAAAAGAGGTGATGAATCGAGTAATTTAGGAGTAAATGAAAAAGTAAAAAGTTCAAAAGGTTTTTTCTTTCATCGTTGTTCATGTTAAAAAGGTATAATGGAAATAATGAATGTAAATTGAAATTTTGATAATGTCTTTTCTAAAATTCAAGTCTGTCTCACTTTTAGGAGGTGAGTGTCTTACTTTATAGGTAGGACTCATCATTGGAACTTATAAACCTTTTCATTATTGCGGTTTTAATTGCATTAACAGCCTTTTTTGTCGCATCTGAGTTTGCGATTGTAAAGGTTCGCTCAAGCAGAATTGATCAACTGTTGGCAGAAGGGAAAAAAAATGCCGTTTCTGCAAAAAAAGTGATCACACATTTAGATGAATATTTATCAGCGTGTCAATTAGGGATTACGATCACTGCTTTAGGACTAGGGTGGCTGGGTGAACCAACCTTTGAGTCAATTATGCGCCCGGTGCTCAAACATTTACCACTTAACGAATCGATTGAACACATTATTTCATTTGGAATAGCTTTTTCCATCGTTACATTTTTACATGTGGTGGTTGGAGAGCTATCGCCGAAAACGTTTGCCATTCAAAAAGCAGAAGAAATTGCCTTAACTTTTTCAAAGCCACTCATTTTGTTTTATAAAATTTTGTTTCCATTTATTTGGGTTCTTAATACCTCTGCTCGATTATTCACCGGGTTGTTTGGACTGAAGCCAGCATCGGAGCATGAAATCGCTCATAGTGAAGAAGAGCTGCGAATTATTTTATCTGAGAGCTTCGAGCAAGGAGAAATCAATCAATCAGAGTATAGCTATGTAAACAATATTTTTGAATTTGATAACCGACTGGCAAAAGAAATAATGGTTCCGAGGACAGAAATTGTTACCTTGGAGAAGGATGCCTCGCTTGAAGAAATGTTTGTGGTGATAAGTGAGGAGAAGTTTACCAGATACCCAATTGTCGATGGCGATAAGGATAATATTATCGGGATCATTAATATTAAAGAATTGTTAACTGCGACCTTAATTGTTAATTCGGAAGGTTTCTCAATTGAACAGTTTATTAACCCAGTGATCAGAGTAATTGAAACGATTCCCATTCATGACCTATTGCTCAAAATGCAAAAGGAACGGAATCATATGGCAATTTTACTTGATGAATACGGTGGAACAGCGGGTTTAGTTACGGTTGAAGATATTTTGGAGGAAATTGTCGGCGAAATTCGTGATGAATTTGATTCGGATGAGATTCCATTAATTAGGAAAATAGACACGAACCATTATATCTTTGATGCAAAACTATTGATTGAAGATGTAAATGATTTATTAGCTACCCATATTCCTGATGACGATGTTGATACGATCGGCGGATGGATTTTAACGCAAAAATATGATGTACAGCTAGGTGATATAGTGAATTTTGAGGGCTTTGAATTTAAGGTAAAAGATTTAGATGGCCACCACATCCTCTATGTAGAAGTTCAAAAGCAAAAGCCTCAATTAGTTGATATAGTAAAAACCGTTGAGGAATAGTTCTCAACGGTTTTTACTATATCACATCAAATGGTTAATAAAAGCAGTGGCAATCCCAAAATAGGTGAGCAACGAAAAAATATCATTTAGCGTGGTAATAAGCGGGCCTGAGGCTACCGCTGGATCAATATTAAGCTTATATAGGATGAGTGGAATAATGGTTCCTGCCAATGTTCCGATTACTAAGGTCAGCAGTAGCGATGAACCGACGACAATCCCTAAAATGGCATTCCCTTGCCATACAAAAGCAATAATTGAAATGAATATTCCGCAAATAACCCCAATAATCAAGCCAACAATCAGTTCACGCATGATTAGTTTTGTGACCACTTTCTTATCAATGTCCTTAGATACAAGTCCTCTCACTACAACCGCTAGAGATTGTGTCCCGGTATTACCAGTCATACCAGCAATCATTGGCATAAAGAATGCTAACGCTACTACCTTTTTGAGGGTTTCTTCATAGCCACTAATAATCCTTCCGGAAACCAGACCAATAAACAATAACAAAATGAGCCAGGGCAATCTTCTTGAGGCGGCAACCAATGCTTTAGTGTCAAAGTCGATGGATTTACCAGACGCTGATAGTTTTTCGATGTCTTCATTCGCTTCCTTTATAACAACATCAATCATATCATCGACTGTAACGATTCCTACTAGTGTATTTTCCTCATCAACAACAGGAATGGCCAAAAAGTCATACCGCTGAATCATCGTGGCCACTTCTTCTTGATCCGTGTTCACCAAGACGGAAATGACCCGTTCATACATGATATTTTTTATCCTATCATCCGGCTCCGAAATCAGTAAGTCTCGATAGGATACAACCCCGACTAACCTCCGGGATTGATCGATTACATATAAATAATTAATGGTCTCAGCAAAATCTGCGAAAGATTTAAGTTTTACGACTGCCTCATAAACTGTATAATCGTTGCGAATCCAAACAAAACGGTTAGTCATTAACCGTCCGGCAGTTTCAGCAGGATAGTTCATGATATCCTGAACGATCTTAGATTCCTCTTTTTTCATCCCTGCTAATAGTGATTCTATTTTTTTAGGCGACAAGTCCTCAAGCAAGGATGCAAGGTCATCGTTGTCCATTTCATCAAGGACTTTACCTTTTCGTTCAAGACCTAATTTATTTAACACTTCTATTTGTTTTTCTTTATTTAGTTCTTGAATTAAGTCGGCTAGAGAATCAATGTTTAAAAATAGAAGAAAGCGAGTTTTGTGTTTCTCAGGTAGATCCTCATAAATTTGGGCAATATCATATGGTTGGAGTTCGTCAATGATCCTCTCAAATTCTTGCCTCCTATTTTCTTTTAATGATTTAATCATTTGTAGGGCGATTTGATCTTCAGTCATGTTTTGGATCAACCTGTTTTCACTCCTTCCACTAACATTTATAGGTTATGCAAATATAACATCTTCTCTAAATTAATTATTTCCAAATATAATTTTATTTTTATTTGAAGGTAAGATATTTTTCATTATTTTTGCTAAAATAAAGAAAGATAAAGTGATCGAATGGCATCCTTAATGACAGTTTCCAAATGAGCTGTCTTTTTCTAACTTAATCTATAAGCTTTCCGCTTTTCTAATAAATGAATGAACGAGCTTTTGACGTTCGGGGGTATCTCAATTGAAGAAACACAATCATGAAAATCGCGATTTAGTATATGTTCATTTAAATGAAAACGGTCAGTATGTGATTTCCTATGGAGTGGAATTTTCCGTATTCGCCCAGTCTTTGTCGCGGTCTTTAAATCATCTTTTGTTAATAAAACACCAGTATGACGATGGGGAATTAAATCGCCACACCTTGTTAGAATTTGTGCCGAGGGACAGACTTCGAAAATTAGTGGAAGATAATATTGCTGCTTATGGAGATTTTTGTTGGGTCGACTTTGAAGAGATTGACGGCTTAGATGAATTATCCGGGCTAGAAATTGCAGAATTACTCTTCCTAGGACATCAGAAGCAACATTTAAAGGTGCCTTTTTATAACAAACTCGGAAATCGTTATGTCTATTTGTCCCGTTATGATAGCTGGTTTAACAAAACCTATTATCGTCAAATGAATGATTTTTACCGAATGTTGGGCAATGTAATCGCCATTAAATTAGAAGATCTAAAGATAGAAAAAACATTAATTGGGCTTCGAAAGAAAAAATCCTATCCTCCTGTTAATCTAGATATTATCCTTTCTTTATCAAAATTTATGAGAGAAGGTACAGTGTTTTCGCTGAGAAATATTACTCAAAACAGAAATCGGATTGAAATTCCAATCTGGGTGATTGGTGATTTTGACAATATGGATGACATGATTGAGGAATTTGACCTAATGAAAAGAGAAAAATGTGATGCAAAGTTAGTTTTAGAAAAAAAGACAAGAGAGTGGGCATTGTTTACCCAGTAGAGTTTAAAACGGTCAAATTGTTTGGCCGTTTTTTCATTGTTTTTTTAAAAAAGGTTTGTACTGTGATTCATTGTTCATACATTAAAGTAATGGAAATTTATTGAACAACTTTGTTCATAAAGTGGTAAAATAAAAAAAGTGTTGATTGAAAAATTGGAGGTTCAGTTTATGAAAACGAGACTGGGTTTATTATATGGTGGAAAATCTGCAGAACATAAAGTATCCATGAGAACGGCGATGGCAGTTATAAAAGCTCTTGATCTAAACAAATTTGATATTTTTCCAATATACATAACTGTGAAGGGACAATGGGTAAAGGGCCCACAGCTATTCGCATCAGTTGAAAATGTTGAAGCCCTTGCATTCTCTCCAGTTGAAGATATGCCTTCAGATAGTTTAGTACCGAACTTGTTTCAAGTTGAAACTGGTGAGAAGCAACAAACTTTGGATGTTATTTTCCCATTGCTTCATGGACCGAATGGAGAAGATGGAACGGTACAAGGATTGTTAGAGCTTTTGAATTTACCTTACGTTGGAAATGGTGTGTTAGCTTCTTCAGCAGGTATGGATAAAGTCATTATGAAAAATGTATTTGCTCAAGCGGGCCTAGCTCAGGTGGATTATGTTTGGTATATTCGTAGTGAATGGCAAAAAGATCAAGAAGGAACCTATGAAAAGGTTGAAAACGAAATAGGATATCCTTGCTTTGTTAAGCCTGCCAATCTAGGCTCAAGTGTAGGAATCAGTAAATGTGTAAACCGAGTTGAGCTTGAAAAGGCGTTTCAAGAGGCTTTTCAATTCGATCGGAAAATCATCATCGAACAAGGTGTAGAGGCAAGAGAAATTGAAATTGCTGTGCTTGGAAATGATGAACCAGAGTGCTCTGTCGCGGGAGAAATCGTTCCAAAAACTGACTTTTACGATTATCAAGCAAAATATGAGGATGGCAATACAGGCTTAATCATACCGGCTGATATCACTGAAAGTGAATATCAAGAAATGAATGAACTAGCAATTAAAGCTTTCAAATCGCTGGATTGTGCGGGTCTCGTTCGAGCTGACTTTTTCCTTACTAAAGAAGGGAAATGGTTAATTAACGAAGTCAATACGATGCCTGGTTTTACACCGGTAAGTATGTTTCCATTGCTTTGGAAGGAAACGGGAATTGAGTATCCTCAGCTAATTGAACGGTTAGTAAATTTAGCATTAGTGCGACATGCTGAAAAACAACAACTTAAATATACGTTTTAGACCCTAGATGACACGGCTTTTTAGGCCGTGTCCCTTCTTTATAATCTGATGCAAAAAAAGGAGGTCAACATAACAAATGATAAAAAGAACCTTAAAGCAGATTACAAATATGATCTCAGTTAATAATGATCCATCAGCTTTTGCAAATATCGAGGTCAGCGGTGTGTGTATTGATACTCGGAAGATTAGTCCAGGGAATTTATTTATTCCTTTTAAAGGGGTAAAGGCAGACGGGCATGGCTTTGTTGAACAAGCTCTTAAACAAGGTGCAGTGGCGGCCTTATGGCAAAAGGATGTTCCAAATCCACCACTACACCTGCCAATTTTAGTAGTAGAGGATACGCTTATTGCATTGCAGGAGCTAGCGAAAAGCTATCGAAATGAATTAGATCTTAAGGTAGTTGGGATTACTGGTAGTAATGGAAAAACGACGACTAAGGATATGACGGCTAACCTATTATCCTTAAAATATAAGGTGCAAAAAACGGAAGGAAATTACAATAACCATATTGGCATGCCGTTAACCATTTTAGGCCTAGATGAGGACACGAATGTGGCCGTACTAGAAATGGGGATGAGTGGACGAGGCGAAATACACTTTTTAACGAAATTGGCTAGACCTGATGCGGTCATCATAACCAATATAGGTGAATCGCATCTATTAGATCTTGGTTCTAGAGAAGGTATCGCTGAGGCGAAGCTTGAGATCATCTCTGGACTGGCTGAAGGTGGGTTAATTGTTTACCTTGGAGATGAACCACTACTGCGAAATCGGTTAGAAAATAATGGGATGAATGTCAAAACGTTTGGAAGAAGTGAAAAAAACGATCTTTTTCCAATCGAAATTAGCCAAGATGATCAGGGCAATCTCTTTAAAATTAACGGGATAAACGAGACATTTACATTACCAGTATTGGGAACACATAATGTACTTAATGCGCTTGCTGCCATGTTAATTGCAAAGTATTTTGGTGTCCCTTTTGAAAAGATGAATGCTGGACTTGCAAACTTAAAATTAACCAATATGAGGATGGAACTTGTTGTTGGTGATAATGGTGAGAAAATCATTAATGATGCCTATAATGCCAGCCCAACATCAATGAATGCAGCAATAGAGCTTATTTCCAATCTCTCGGGTTATCAGAAAAAAATTCTCGTCCTTGGGGATATGCTTGAACTTGGGCCACAAGAAGAAGAATTTCATCTAAAAATTGGTCAGTCGATAGACTTATGGTTCTCTTGGGGAAAGGATAGCCGAAGGGGCCAAATCAGTTCTCCCTCAATCACGGGTTCTTAACTTTTCCGATAAACAGAAACTGATTGCTGAATTGAAAACACACACAGACGACCGCACCCTGCTTCTCGTTAAAGCATCGAGAGGAATGAGATTAGAGGAAGTAGTAACCTCACTTCAAAAAAATTAAATGCAGGATACAAAAATCCTGATTGGAAATAATATTAGATACCCCCTCTGAGAATCTTAAAAAGAGGGGGTTTTTAATAGGGATCATGTTTCTACATAATTCTACAAAATCAAACGTTTTCCAACAAAAAAGGAATCAACCTTAATTCCAACTCTAACTTAAGCTAAAATAGAAAATAACAGAAGGACTACTTATTTGTGCAGTAGAGCGTTAAAGTGCTAATGGGTGCCTGACCCCCGATGCGTTAAAGTGGTAAAGGGGAAAATATGTAAAGCAGGTGACAGTGTAATGGATAAAAAGAAGGTCATGATCGTTGGTGGAGGAATTACGGGTTTATCTGCCGCTTTTTATTTACAAAAGGAAACCCTAGAAAAGGCACTGCCGATCGAAATCAAATTGGTTGAAGCAAGTAATCGAGTTGGCGGTGTCATTCAGACGGTTAGAAGAGACGGATTTGTGATTGAAAAAGGGCCAGATTCAATCATTGGAAGGAAGAAAAGTGGACTTAATTTAATAGAAGAACTAGGACTAAAGGATAAAGTCATCTCAAATACTGCTGGGAAATCATTTATTCTTGTCAATGGCAAACTCCATACAATGCCAGAGGGTTCATTTATGGGGATTCCGACCAAAGTGACTCCGTTTGCCTTTTCTGGGCTATTTTCTCCATTGGGAAAGTTACGAGCTGCAGGTGATTTTGTCCTCCCAAAAGGAAAACCACAGGCAGATCAATCTCTTGGGAAATTTTTCAGAAGAAGACTAGGTAATGAAGTGGTTGAAAATTTAATTGAGCCTCTTCTTGCGGGTATTTATGCGGGAGATATTGATAATTTAAGCTTAATGTCGCTTTTCCCTAACTTTTATCAAATGGAACAGGATCACCGTAGCCTAGTGCTTGGATTAAAGAAGACGATGCCGGAACCGCCAAAAACCGTAAAAAAACCTGGAGCCCGAAAAGGAATGTTTATTTCCCTTACAACTGGCCTTGAAGAAATTGTCGTCCAATTAGAAAAACGACTAGAGGGTTCAATACTAAAAGGAACGGCTGTGGAAAAAGTAAAAAAGACTTCAGACGGTTATGAAGTAACTTTTTCGAATGGCACAGTTGAAAAAGCAGATAGTGTAATCATCGCTACAGATCATTTCCATGCTCAACAAATGCTTTCAGATTACGCATTTATGGATTCGTTTAAACAAATGCCATCTACATCAGTTGCGAATGTAGCGATCGCATTTCCAAAGTCGGCAATCAAACAGGATATCGATGGATCCGGTTTTGTTGTTTCCCGTAATAGCGATTATAGAATTACTGCCTGCACTTGGACCCATAAAAAATGGCCAGGCTCAACACCAGAGGATATGGCGTTGCTTCGGTGTTATGTTGGAAAACCGAACGATCAAGAAGCGGTAAATCTGTCAGACGAGGAAATTATTAAAATTGTTCTGAATGACTTAAATAAAACAATGGATATCACCGATAAGCCGCTATTCCACGTAGTAACCAGATGGAAAAGGGCCATGCCGCAATACACGGTCGGACATAAGGAAAGAATGAAAAATGTGAAGGAATCCCTTAGCGAAGAGCTACCGGGCGTTTTCTTAGCAGGTGGGTCATTTGAAGGTGTAGGTATACCGGACTGTATCGACCAAGGTATTGGAGCTATGAAAAAGGTGTTGGATTTTTTTGTAAAATAAAATTATATTTCTAAATTAAACGGCTTGGGAAAGCGTAAACGTTATCATCGAATATTCCTAAAGATGATGATGTTTACTTGCTGAGATTCTCGTAACTACCCATTGCCAACAAATCCATTTTATTGCAATCAGTAGGTGAAAGTGTTAAGATTAATACCAAAGCACACGAGCCAACATTGCTAACAACAGGGCATGCTCCATTTGGAGAATGTCTTTTTTTGAGAAAAAACAGTACAAAACAAAATCGCTTTTTACATAAAAATAAAATAAAACTATTCTTGTTAAAGGCAATAAAAGGAGATTGAAAAAATTGACAATGTTCCAAGATTTGGGCCTAAGCCCAGCGATGATGAAATCAATTAAAAAAATGGGTTTTGAGGAAGCTACTCCTATTCAGGCAGAGACGATCCCGTTAAGTTTAGAAAATAAAGATTTAATAGGTCAAGCGCAAACTGGTACGGGTAAAACAGCAGCATTCGGAATTCCGCTTATTGAAAAAATAGATAAGGATGCTGATTTCATACAAGGGATTGTAGTTGCACCGACTCGTGAGCTTGCTATTCAAGTTTCAGAAGAATTATATAAAATCGGATACGGAAAAAGGGTTCGTGTTCTCCCTATTTATGGTGGACAGGACATTAACCGCCAAATCCGTGCTTTGAAAAAAAATCCACATATTATCGTAGGAACACCTGGTCGATTAATTGATCACATTAATCGTAAAAACCTACGTTTGGATCGTGTTCACACAGCGATTCTTGATGAAGCGGACGAAATGCTTAACATGGGTTTTATTGAGGATATTGAAGCAATCTTATCCCAAATTCCTGCTGAACGACAAACATTATTATTTTCAGCAACCATGCCGATGCCAATTCAAAAAATGGCTGAAAAGTTCATGAAGGAACCACAAGTGGTTCGTGTGAAAACGAAAGAAATGACCGTATCTTCAATCGAGCAATTTTATGTGGAAGTTCAAGAAAGAAATAAGTTTGATGTCCTAACTAGATTACTTGATATTCAAACCCCTGAACTCGCCATTATATTTGGAAGAACGAAGCGACGTGTGGATGAATTAGCAGAAGCATTAAATTTAAGAGGCTACATGGCAGAAGGAATCCATGGGGATTTAAGCCAAGCTAAGCGTCTTTCTGTGTTGAAGAAATTTAAAGGGGGATCGATTGATGTACTCGTAGCTACTGATGTCGCAGCCCGCGGTTTAGATATTTCGGGTGTTACCCATGTTTACAATTTTGACATTCCGCAGGATCCAGAGAGCTACGTTCATCGTATTGGTCGTACTGGGCGTGCTGGTAAGACCGGTGTTGCGATGACATTTGTAACCCATCGAGAAAAATCGTATCTCAGTGTCGTAGAAAGAACGACAAAAAGTAAGATAGAAAAAATGGTCCCACCAACAGTAGACCAAGCTCTTGAGGGGCAACAAAAAGCAGTCGTAGAGAAGATCCTTCAGACGATTGAAGCGAATAATTTGCAATATTATAAGGAAGCGGCAGATGAATTGCTTGATACTCAAGATCCAAGTACTGTAGTTGCGGCTGTACTAAAAATGTTAGTAAAGCCAGAAACTGCTCCAGTTCAATTGACAGAAGAAAGCCCAATGCCGCAAAGACGTGACCGGAAGCCAAATGATCGGGACCAACGCAGAAGTAATGATTACAACAGCAGAAAAAAAGGCCCAAGCAATCACCGCACTGGTGGAGCGAAGCGCACCAATCATAGCAGTTCAACAAGAACATCTAAAACCTTTAAATAATTTAACAAACAAGGCTGTTGGGATTTCTCGGCAGTCTTTTTTTGTTGCCTTTTCTCCCTATGGGAATACTACAGGAAAAGAAAGGGGAGGTTTATGATGACAATCATCCGACTTGGTTATGTTGCAATGAGCGTACATTTGCAGAACTGTTCACCATCCCAAACGATGACATTTAAACAGTTTTCAGCGGTAAAGGATCGAGAGGCTGCGATAAGAAAGCTAGAACGAATAGCCATTAAAAATTTAGATAATTGCTTACGTTTGTTAAAACACAACGCTAGTAATGACATTCATTTCTTTCGGTTAAGCTCAAGGCTTGTTCCACTTGCTAATCATGAGGAATTAGCCGATTGGAACTATATGCAAGCCTTATCGGATCCACTCAATAAAATCGCAGATTATCTTAAGCGCCACCCAATGCGCGTTGACTTTCATCCTGACCATTTTGTAGTTTTAAATTCCACCAAAACAAACATATTAAATACTTCAATCAAAACATTATTCATGCACCACGCGTTACTCAAAGGAATGGAAATTGACACTGAACACCGCTGTGTCCTCCATGTTGGTGGAGCTTACCATGATAAAGAGAAGGCCTTGGAACAGTTTATTCATAATTGGGGCTATGTTTCACAATCGCTCCATAGGATGATCCTTCTTGAAAATGATGATACATCCTTTACGCTGGAAGACACTTTATACCTCTGCGAAAAATTAGGTGTTCCGCTCGTGTTTGATTATCATCACTATTTAGCTAATCATAAGGATCCGTTATGGGAAAACGATTGGGACCGTATTGTCGCTACTTGGAATTTTTCAAAGCTACCGATTAAAATACATATTTCCAGTCCAAGATCGAATCAGGATTTCCGGGCACATGCCGATTATGTTGATCCTGAGATGTTATTTTCTTTTTTAGAAAAGGTTAAGGGTTCGGCCCCAGAAATTCACTGTATGATCGAGGCTAAGCAAAAGGATGACGCCTTGTTCCAGTTAGCAAAACAATTGAGTGAATGGAAATCTGCTGAGCAAATTGATCCAACGAGCTTTCTGTTAAAATAGCTATTTGAAAGTCCCTCTTGCTAGGGGATTGTGTATAATTAGTAAAAGAAGGGTATTGGAAGCTTGAACATTCCGATTGCCACGCTAGTTATAAAGAATAGCAGGGGGAAAGTCATGTTAATGGAACCGCAGACAAGAATATCTGAACGGGCACTCACGGTGTGGAGAATTCATGGAGCACTAAACTCGATATTTGCCCTCCTTATATTGGGGGGAATACTGACTATAGCCATTAAATTTGAATGGCCTATTTGGATTAGTGCGATAGCAGTCCTAGCTACGGCAAGCTATACATATATTTTTGCCCTTATTATGCCCAAACTTAAATGGAAGCGCTGGCGGTATGAGGTAAGAGAAAGTGAAATTGAACTGCAACATGGAGTTATTTTTACTAGAAGAACCTTGATTCCAATGATTCGTGTTCAGCATGTGGATACAAACCAAGGTCCGCTATTGAAAAAATATAACTTGGCGAGCGTGGCCATTTCGACTGCAGCAACCATTCACGAAATACCCGCTTTGGATATCGGAGAAGCGGAAGAACTTCGGTTTAAAATAGGGAAATTGGCGAGGGTAGCTGATGAGGATATCTGAGCCAAAACGACTGCACCCGGTTGCTGTAGTGTCCACTGTTTTAAAACAATTGAAAGAAATGATTTTTCCGATTCTTGCTTTCACCGTGTTTGGTGGCAGAGGTTCAGGAAGGGGAGGTCTTTCATTGTTGATTCCCCTTGCTGTTGTTTTGTTTGCGTTAATTACAGGTATTATTTCGTGGCTTCGATTTACTTACCGGATTGAAGAGGGTGAACTCCGCGTTGAATCTGGTGTATTTGTAAGAAAAAAACGATATATTCCGCTTGAACGAATCCAAAGCCTTGATCAATCAGAAGGAATTCTTCATCGTGCATTTGGACTGGTTAAGCTAAAAGTTGAAACAGCGGCTCATGGAGGGAATGGCAAGGAAGATGCTGAAGCCGTATTTGCAGCCATTTCAAG
>CAURFY010000011.1:0-16612 GCA_963524115.1 uncultured Bacillus sp. | reverse complement strand
CGGACCCATTTTGAACATCCATTCTACCCATTGTATCTTTACGCCATTTTTTATGTTGCTGAAAGCTGATAACTGAATTCATTTTATCGTAATTATGATAAATTTTTTCAAACACATTATGAACACGTTCCTCTTTGGATTGTTGCATTCCTTACCCTTCTTCCACAAAAGTTTTTATCATGGCTTGATGCTGATCCACGATAGAATGAATCCTCTGCTTTAGCAGATCATTTAAATGAGGAAAATTCCCTTCTCCTAAATTCATTAAATGCACAGCATGGTTAATAGCCTGGTCGAAAACATGTAACACATTTTTTTGCTGTTTTTGGGAAATTCCATTTCGATTTAAATCATCCTGATTGGTAACTAATTTTTTAATCGCTTCAAATCCCACTGAAGAACCCGTTTTAATAAATTGATTTTTTTCAAGTAACAATCTTTTTACTAACAAAAAGTTTAAGGTAAAGTCACTCCAAAGGTTCACTTCAAAAAAATTAGCTAGTTTTTCAAATAATGCACCTTCTATGACTTTAAAACTGTTTAGTATTTGATCAATATTGTTAAATTGGAATTGCTCATAAACCATAATTTTATGCTCGTTAATTTCTTTTACCCCTTTTGAAAGCTCACGTATTAAAGAGATATTGTTAAATTCCGAAAGGTGTTTATAATATAAACCACTAAAGTAGTCTCCTGCTAATACTGTTAGCTGCTGGCTCTGTAAATCCTCTTCAATTGAATTAGATCGAACATAGTCATGGGTATCAAGGGCCAGTTGAATTAACATCGTAGCAGTTATATAAGTGTTCGTTTCAATATCCGCTAAATTTAGCTGATCAAAAATCAAGATTAGTAACAAAAGCTTATCCTCATCAATAATGGGTGCATCAATATTTTTAACCAAATAAGGATGATTTGCTCTTAGTTCAATAAGTTCTTTCAACTCAGCTAATTTCGATTGTATTTCATTCAAAATAATCACCCTTGTTCCCCGAAGATATATAAATTAAACTCCCTTTTAACAAGGAGATTTTATCTGTACAAAAAAAATTGCCCTATTCAAATGACATCTAAATAGTGAATCTATCTTCAAATAAAGGCAGTAACCATTATATCATAAAAGGGAGAAAGTTGGGCACATTTATTATATTAAAAGCCTTTCCCCATAAACAAAAAACAGTGGCATTGTTTATTTTTTTGCTTCACTTTCTATTTCTCCGTAGCTAGTCAAAATTTTCGCATTGCCTCTTATTTTAATCGCCGAAGTATGTTCGGTGAATTGGGCAATCATCACTTCTCCCTGATCAAGCTTTTCAGAGTGATGGAACCTAGTATCTGTTCCCCGTGTTAATCCAATGACATTAACTCCGTCTTCAGCAGCTTTAATGACAATATAGTCCCCATTAAGTCCATTTTTTTTGTCCAATTTCGAATCACTCCCTGCATATTATCATATAAAAGATTTTTTATTTATCGAATTAATCATTTTGGCGTGGAAGTAATCTGGTTATTGAATATATATATAATAGCATATCCATTTTATCATAAGAAAAGGTGCCAAGTTTCCTTCTTGCAGCAATTATTTTTTTACAACCCTTTTTGGGAGTGTTTTCGATAATCTTTTAGCTTTTTTTAGCTTACTAATGAAAAAGACCGCGGTAAAACCCGCGGTCTTCTGCTCAAGCATCAGCGCTAAAGCAAGTTTATGTAATTATTTCACTGCATCTTTAAGCGCTTTACCTGGTTTGAATGCAGGGACCTTACTTGCCGCAATTTCGATTTCGTCTCCAGTTTGTGGGTTACGTCCTTTACGAGCAGCGCGTTCACGAACTTCAAAGTTTCCAAAACCGATTAATTGTACTTTATCTCCGCTTTTTAATGCTTCTAAAATTGTATCAAAAACAGCATCAACTGCCTTAGTAGCGTCCTTTTTAGAAAGTTCACTAGCTTCAGCTACTGCACTAATTAGTTCTGTCTTGTTCATGCCATTCACCTCCTCCCAAAATTAGTTCGTTCCAGTAAAAATAGGATTCTTACCTACATTTCTAAACAAAATTACAGAATTTTATACGTCATAACGCTTTTTTATTTAATGACTAGTGTCTTATAAATAAAAAATGAAGAAAACAACTTAAAAATAACCACAAAACCCTTTATTCTTAAGGCTTTTCTACGTCACAACGCTAATTCTGTTAAAAGATTATCACAAATCATATGTTCTAATCAAGAAGATTCCGCGAAATAATGGGAATCTTTTCATCTCTGCTACATTATTGTAATAAGTTTCCCCTTTTTCTTCACCATTAAATAGGATTTGGTACATGTATTTCAATTAGCAAAAAAAAAGACTGACATAGAAAGGTTATCACGTTCCCCCTTCTGTTGCCAGTCTCTTATATTATAAAATAATGGCGATTAGCCCACCTGATCCTTCGTTAATGATTCTTTCAAGTGTTTCTTTTAATTTATATCGTGCATTTTCTGGCATTAAAGATAGCTTGGCCTGAATACCTTCTCGGACAATGGAGCTTAAGCTTCGACCAAATATATCTGAATTCCAAATTGATAGTGGATCGTCTTCAAAATCTTGCATGAGATAACGAACGAGTTCTTCACTTTGTTTTTCCGTTCCTATAATAGGGGCGAATTCCGATTCAACGTCTACCTTGATCATATGAATAGATGGGGCAACCGCTTTTAACCGTACACCAAAGCGAGATCCTTGCCTAATAATCTCTGGTTCATCTAGACTCATATCAGAAAGCGATGGAGCTGCTACCCCATACCCAGTTTGTTTCACCATTTTCAAAGCATCTGAAACCTGGTCATATTCTGTTTTTGCATGAGCAAAGTCTTGCATTAATTCAAGCAGATGGTCCTTCCCACGGATCTCAACTCCTACTATTTCCTTTAAAACATCATCATATAAATCATCTGGAGCGTATAAGTCAATTTCGGCAATACCCTGGCCCATCTCAATCCCCGCTAATCCTGCTTTATCAATAAATTCAAAGTCACTGAATTGGTGAACAACCCGGTCAACATCTCTTAATCTCTTAATATCTTTTACGGTTTCTTTCACCGCTTCCTGGTAGCTTTCACGGAGCCAGTGATTCTCTCTCAATACCATCACCCAGCTTGGTAAATTGACATTCACTTCAAGCACTGGGAATTCATATAATGCTTCACGTAACACATTTAATACATCTGTTTCGCGCATACTTTCCACACTCATGGCCAACACCGGAATATCATATTTCTCGGATAATTCTTTTCGTAAATGTTCTGTATTTGGATGATGTGGTTGGGCACTATTTACAATCATAATAAAGGGTTTTCCTACTTCTTTAAGTTCTTCTATAACGCGGGCTTCAGCATCTAAATAATTTGAACGTGGGATTTCCCCAATTGTACCATCAGTTGTAATCACCACTCCAAGTGTAGAGTGCTCTTGGATTACTTTTCTCGTACCAATTTCGGCCGCTTCATGAAAGGGGATTGGTTCTTCATACCATGGCGTAGTAATCATTCTTGGGCCATTCTCATCCTCATAACCCTTTGCACCAGGTACTGTGTAACCAACACAATCAACAAGACGGATATTTACTTCCAGACCTTCCGCAACATGAACGCTACAAGCCTGATTTGGAACAAATTTCGGTTCTGTCGTCATAATCGTTTTTCCTGCCGCACTTTGAGGTAATTCATCCTGTGTTCGAGCACGTTCTGCTTCATTTCTTATATTTGGCAAGACTACGAGTTCCATAAACTTTTTAATGAATGTGGATTTGCCGGTACGTACAGCCCCAACAACCCCTAGATAAATATCACCGCCAGTCCGTTCGGCGATATCTTTAAAAATATCAACCTTTTCCAAGTGATCCCCTCCTGCAATATATGAGTTAGTGGGAAAATATTATCCTTTTGATTCACTTTCTGTAAGATTCAATTAGACAATATATGTTTATGATGTTGTCCTACCATCTTATGACTGTTTTGTGTATTTTTTTACCTCCTTGCCTTAAAACTTCTAAATTCATTCATCACTATTATTGTTGTTTTAAAATCATACTAAGGAATGGATTTTCTTATGTTAGTTCAACCGATAATAAAAAAACCCTTCTCCTACAATATATTTTGTAGGAAAAGGGTTATGACTACTATTTTTCCAAAAAAATTGGTTCATTCGTCTTTTCATCGATGGTATAAGGTAAGGAATAGGCCGGAACAAAAGAAGAATCACTTACAAGAAGATCTCTGATATCATCTCCTTGTTTAAAAACTCGATCAGTTTTTTTGAGCTTTTCAAATAAATCACTTCGGTAATCAACATAAATTTCGGCATTTCCATCCACTATAAAAGGAAGATTTTTTTGCGTAAAAGGACTTACCGCAAACGGTTCCTCCTTATACCCAAGCTTTTTAAAATCTAATGAAAAAACATTATCTCCCAGCTTATCCTTATATGGAGGATAACCTTGCGTTTCAATTCGAAGTTTTATTTCCCTAATCGTTTCTGCCATTCTTAAATCCAATAATTTAACTGTTGGGTTTTTTTCGACATCCACAAGTACATATTGAAAAATCCCACCACTTTCAAATGCATTTCCAGGTGTTTCCGCCAAAAAGGCAGGGACAATTTTTTTGAAGTCAACTGGGTACTTTTGATAAATCGGCGTATCACCCTTTTTTGTCTTGATTGGCAATACACCGCCATTTGTATCACTGAATTGTTTAACAGCAGTTTGCACAGATTTTATTTGATCCTCATAGGGAATTTGATTTTTCGCCAATTCATCTTCAGGATACATACATCCGGACAACAATGAGCTCACTAGTACAATTAGGAAAAAAAACATAATTTTTTTCATCTTCTCAACCCTTACAATCTATGTATTTTAATCTATCGTTGGTCCGCTGAGAACCACAAACAAAATGAGGAGTCCCGCCATTATCATTAAAGCATACGCAATAATCGCAGTAAAGACCCGGAATATACCCTTAAGTTTAAAACGGCTAAAATAAATAAAAATAAGCGACAAAAACATAAAACCCATACCAGCTAATGAAATCCACATTTTAACTAAAGACGGTGACATTCTCAACACTCCTTTATTCGAAATGTATTATATCACACGTTTCCATTAAAAAGAATTTTCTAAATAAAAAAATAAAACTGAAGTAAAGATGGGGCATAATCTTTACTTCAGTCTACGTGACTAAATCACCCAAAACACCGGTTCAATTTACCAGTTGTTTCGATGCATTGTATGCGAATAAAAATAAATCGTATCCTCAAATGCCTATTTTCGAAAGATTAATCTAATCATTTAATCTTTCGTCTAAAATATTCACCAAATCATCCATTTCGTATGTTTTTACTCTTCCCATTAATGAATCTACAGCGTTCTTTGCATTCAAATTATTGAAGAGGACATCAAACAATGCATTGGAAATTGGCATTCTAACATGATATTTTTCAGACAACTGGTGGGCAGCTTTGGTTGTTCTGACACCCTCTACAACCATCCCCATATTTGCCAATACTTCATCGAGGCTTTGTCCTTTTCCTAGTAAGTTACCTGCTCGCCAATTTCGGGAATGGACACTTGTACAGGTAACAATTAAATCACCGATCCCTGCTAAACCAGAAAAGGTAAGTGGATTTGCCCCCATCTTAGTTCCAAGTCTAGCAATTTCCGCTAAACCCCTAGTCATCAAAGCGGCCTTTGCATTGTCACCGTGTCCAAGACCATCAGAAATGCCGGCAGCTAATGCAATGATATTTTTTAACGCTCCACCAATTTCAACCCCAACGATATCTGGGTTTGTATAGACACGGAAGTTATTGTTTATAAACAAATCCTGAATGACCTCGGCCGCACCCATATTTTTTGAAGAAACCGCGACAGTTGTTGGCTGACGGAGACTAACTTCCTCTGCATGACTAGGACCCGATAGGACAACAACATCCTTTAATAACGATTTAGGCATTTCTTCTTCAATTATTTCCGAGATACGAAGTAGTGTATCCGGCTCAATTCCTTTGCTAACATGAACGACTGTTAATGGTTCAGTTCTGAAATCTACAATTTTCCTGATCACTTCTCGAATTGCCTTCGTTGGTACTGCTATAACGATGGTTTCAACTTCATCTAAAGCTTTAGTAAGTGAGGAACAGCCAATTATAGCTTCATCTAATAGTACCCCAGGTAAATACTTTTGGTTCATGTGGGTTTGATTGATCTCCTCAATATGCGTTTCGCTATGTCCCCATAAACGAACCTCATGTCCGTTATCAGCTAGAACAATCGATAGAGCAGTCCCCCAGCTTCCAGCGCCAATTACAGCTATCTTTTCCCTCTTTCGTTTCATCACAATCACCTCTTTTTATCGTGTGAGCCGTTTTTAGCTTTTTGATTTTATTTTCTCTCCCTAGCAAAGGTTCTGATTGGTGTGCCTTCAAATCCAAATGCATCACGAATTCTATTTACTAAAAACCTTTCATATGAAAAATGAAGCAATTCGGGATCATTAACAAATACAACAAAGGTTGGTGGTTTTACCGAAACCTGCGTCACATAGTAAATCTTTAAACGTTTACCCTTATCGGTTGGAGTTGGATTCATGGCGACGGCGTCCATTATGACATCATTTAACACAGTAGTCGATACTCGTTTTGAATGGTTTTCACTAGCCATATCAATCATAGGAATTAATGTATGAATCCGCTTCTTTGTTTTAGCAGAAAGGAACACAATCGGTGCATAATCCAAATATAAAAATTGTTCACGGATTTTTGTCTCAAATTCCTTCATTGTCTTTTCATCTTTTTCAACTGCATCCCACTTATTAACGACTATAACAACAGCACGTCCAGCTTCATGGGCATATCCAGCCACTTTTTTATCTTGTTCAATAATACCTTCTTCAGCATCTAGAACAACCAGAACAACATCTGAGCGTTCTATTGCTCGCAATGCTCGCAGGACACTATATTTTTCGGTACTTTCATATACTTTTCCCTTTTTTCTCATTCCTGCCGTATCAATAATCATGTACCTATTACCATTATAAGTTAGACCTGAGTCAATCGCGTCTCTTGTCGTTCCTGCTATATTACTGACAATAACCCGATCTTCCCCTAAAATAGCATTTACGAGTGATGATTTCCCAACATTCGGGCGTCCAATTAAACTAAACTTAATCACGTCATCATCATAATCTTTTTCCTTTTTATTAGGGAAATGTTTAGCTGCTTCATCCAGAAGATCTCCGAGACCCAATCCATGTGAACCAGATATGGGGATTGGTTCACCAAATCCTAATGAGTAAAAATCGTATATTTGTTCTCTCATCTCCGGGTTGTCCACTTTATTAACAGCTAATACAACCGGTTTCTTTGATCTGTAGAGGATTTTTGCGACTTCTTCATCTGCCGCTGTTACCCCTTCTCTCCCGTTTGTGATCAAAATTATGACGTCCGCCTCATCAATAGCGATTTCTGCTTGAAGGCGTATTTGTTCTAAAAACGGCTCATCACCAATATCAATTCCGCCTGTATCAATAATATTAAAATCATGTGTTAACCATTCTGCAGAACTATAAATACGGTCACGAGTTACACCGGGAATGTCTTCTACAATTGAAATTCGTTCTCCGACAATGCGATTAAAAATTGTTGACTTACCAACATTCGGGCGCCCAACAATGGCGACAACTGGTTTTACCAAAAAAACCACCCTTTCTTTTCCTTACCTAATTTCATTATGACAAAAATAATTAATTATACCAAATATGAAAAGAACCCTTCTTTAAAAAATAGAAGGGTCTAACTTCAATAGTTTAACAAAGAGAAAACTTCCAAGCAATGAAAACATTGGAATTTACCATCAATGTTTTACGATTATAAGTAATTCTTCAGAAAGAGCATGGGCAATTCCATCAAGAATCGCTTCCAAGCTTGCACCTATATGTTCCATTTCTTCTTTTGTATCGCAATGAAAAACAGTTGCCCCAAAAGATACTTTATTTATTTTTGTTGTAACTACAGCCAGTATAGTTTTTTCCATCGTCATTTTATCTGCCATTTTTTTGTCTTCCCCTTAGGATTTTCCCGTTTTTCTTTCTGTTGGCATCCTGATGGCATTCTCTAAAGTAGGAACGGCACCAATTATGTCAATAGCTCTTTCAATATTCTTTTCCTGAGGAAGGACGAATACACCGATCCTTCCATCATCAAGGTCTCTTTTAGCAAGTGGAACAAGAGCTGGTGTACCAGAGTCCCGATAAACACCCAATGCAGTTGAGATATCATGCAGAATCGCTTGTCGTTGACCTAGATTAGCGATCGTGGTCCTTGCATTAAAATTTTTAGGTTTAAGGATAAACCCCATCCCGTATTTCAATATTTCTTCCCGCCTTTTTTCCAAGCCAATATTCATAATGTAAATATTTCCAACAAAAAGTCCAGGTCCATCAAACCGTGGTTTAGTATACTCAATATCAACAATATCTTTTATTTTCCCACCTGCCATCAGCGATTTAGAAATTAAAATTGAAATGACTCCAGCACCTAACCCCACCCAAATATTAAAAACTAGATATCCTAAGGTGGTTACTAAGGATGTTAAGATTACCAAATAATTTCTACTTTCAAATGCAATGGCGATTCCCTCGATATAAGTACTTCCTCGTGGTACCATTTCATATCCGTCTAATTCTGTTAGTGTGTTTCTTTCCATATTCCGAACTTCACGAAATTGTGAGGCAGCAATTGTCAGAAACGTAACCGCGGTAAAATCCTCCTTCAATATCGCTGGAATTGCCACTGTTCCTAGACCTGCGGCAATAAACCCTAATGCAATATGGATTATTTTCCCATGCAGGTAGGTTGGGTACTGTCGGTAATCGGTTTTTAACATATAAATTCTACTAATGGTACCAATCATGACTCCCAATGCTATTGGCCACGTGTATTGATTTATGTGGATTTCTGCCGCCCCCTTTTCTGCTGGTACATATGTTGTTCAACCATTACCATTATCGTTTCAATCAAACTCCAGAGAAATAATAGAGCAAGAATCGAAGCTACTGCATCAAAAAACAAATCTGCACCGATGGAATAGGAAAAATGTAATCTTTTTAAAATCATTGAATACAAAAATTCTCCCTGAGTGACCCCAATTAACACTGTATAAAAGCGTTGTACTTTATCTGAATGCAGTAAAACAACTAAATAGACTAAAAGAAATGCAAGCATCAAATCACGGTTAAACATAACCCAAACAGGATCATATAATTCAAATAAAAGAAAACTGTCGTAGGCTAACATGATAATAAACGAAGTAATACAAAGGTATAAACCAGTCCTTCCATTTAACATTATGATTTGTACCAAGGTAATCAAATAAAGGAAAATAATAGCCAGACTTATTTGCAAATCCATAAACGTAATATGATAAGGCCTTAGTATGATCAGTACAAGAATGCAGAAACTAGCCTTTAACCTATAATTCGATGTTTTCTTAGTAATAAAAGTGGTCATAATCCAAAAGGACCAGGCTACCCAATAAAAGACGATTCCTTCCATTGTCTAACTACCTCCTAACATTTCCATTATCGGTGGAATTTATGTAATTCATTCATTTGTGAATGAAAGTTTCAACCTTGAATCATGTTAAGAGGTAGGAGGTGGTTTACATGGGTAAAGATCGCCAAGAAAAAAAGTTAAAGGCAAGTAGAAGAGTTGAATCAGATCGTGATCAAGCACTTCACTATCCTGGGTCAACAAAGCTTGAAGGCCCCGAAGAAGCAAGGAAGTTAAACGACTCTAAATATAGTTAATTTTTTGCCAAAATAAAAAGGGCTGACCAATGTAGGTCAGCCTCTTTGACTATATTGTTTTGTATTGATACCTCGTTCAGTAAGCCAATGATGTGTTTCACCAGAAATCACCAATGGGACGGTTTGCAATTCAGCAATTGAGCTGGCCCCAAGTGCTGTCATAATGACCGAAAGCTCCTCATGTAAATTCATAATCTCTTTAATAAGGGATTCTAGCCCGTCTTCCAATAATATTTTCAAAAAGGTCCCAGCCATTCCCACTGCATTTGCCCCTAAAGCAATCGCTTTAGAAATTTCAAGGCTAGTATGAATTCCACCAGAACCCACAATAGGAACGGGCAGTTTACATTCCTTAGCTTCAACAATAGATACAGGTGTTGAAATACCCCAATCATTAAAAAATGTATAGTGCTGGTTACGGCGTTCATTTTCGATTCTCGCAAAATTAGTCCCACCAGATCCACCAACATCAATTGAGGTCACCCCAATTGAAGCTAATTTACCTACAGTACTCTTACTCATCCCAAACCCTACCTCTTTTACAATAACTGGGACACTTATTTGATGAACTATTGCTTCAATTCGTTTTAAAGCATCGCGAAAATCACGATCACCCTCAGGCATCGTTAATTCTTGGATGGCATTTACATGAATCTGGATGGCATTTGCCTCAATGATGTCAACCGCCAGTTTTGCCTGTTCAACGGTTGCCTCCCAGCCAAGATTTCCGATGACGATTCCATGAGGATTCATTTTGCGTACAATTTTATAAGTTTCTTGTTCCTTGCTATCTTTGAGGGCAGCCATTTGTGATCCAACCGCCATTGCTAAGCCCGTTTCTTTAGCGACAATCGCCAAGTTCTGATTGATTTCAAAGGTACGATCACCTCCGCCACCCGTCATAGCATTTATAAAAATTGGTGAACTCAGCAAAAGTTCACCAATTTTTGTAGATAATTTGATTTGATCTAAGCTATTGTTCGGGAGACTCTGATGAACAAAGGTGATATCCTCAAAACTGTTATTGCGTTCTGGAGTTGTTTTTAAAGCGTATCGGATATGATCCCATTTTCGTTCTGATCTCGTCACCATAATCACCATTAGTTCTTAAGATTCTTTAATTTATCTCCGATCATTTCTCCAAGTTGAAAGCCTTTTGATTCCTCAGGCAATTCATAATCAAAGTTTTGATCATCTTCTTTTTCTAATAGTTCTTTAATACTTATAGATAGTCGTTGGTCTTGTTCATTCGCTTCTAGAACTTTAACCTGAACTTCTTGACCTTCTTTTAATACCTCATGAGGAGTGGCAATATGCTTATGGGAAATTTGTGAAATATGCACTAATCCTTCAACACCTGGGAAAACCTCTACAAATGCACCGTAAGATACAATTCGTTTTACCACACCTGTTAAAGTACTACCTTTTGGTGCTTTTTCAGCAATATTTGTCCACGGTCCAGGTAAAGTATCCTTAATAGATAATGAAATTCGATCATTATCTCGGTCAACACTTAGTACTTTAACTTGAACACTTTGACCTTCTTGAACTACATCTGAAGGCTTGTCAACATGCTGGTGTGATAATTGAGAAATATGAACAAGTCCATCCACACCACCGATATCTACAAAAGCTCCAAAATCAGTAATTCTTTGAACTGTACCCTCTATAACTTGACCTGCTTCCAAAGAATCAATCAAGTTTTGCTTTTGTTTTCCCTTTTGCTCCTCAATAACGATCCGATGAGAAAGGATAAGTCGATTTTTTTCTTTATCAAGTTCAACGATTTTAAAAGCAAGCGATTTTCCTTTATAGTCTGCGAAGTCTTCTACAAAGAACGCTTCAACAAGTGATGCAGGAACAAACCCGCGAACCCCAAGGTCAACCACTAAGCCGCCTTTAACAACGTCTTTAATTTCTGCTTCAAAAATTTCTTCACTATTAAATTTTGCTTCAAGGTTATCCCATGCTTTCTCAGCATCTACTTTACGTTTTGATAAAATTAAGGCGTCTTCCTCAACTTTAATTACTTCAAGATCTAAATCATCGCCTTCAGCAACCGCATCAGACGCTTTTTCAACATGGAGGCTTGATAGTTCACTAATTGGGATAATCCCATCCAATTTACTGTTCTCAATATTCACAAGAACTTGTTTTTCTTCAACTTTTGTTACTTGGCCTTTAACTTTGTCACCAACTTCAAAATTTGGAACTTCAACTTGATTCATATCTTCTACCATATGTACTCCTCCTTAATCCAATGACTGCTTCAAAGTATATGTGATGTGATAAAATCATCACCGTGAAAACATGTAGGCTGAAATATTCTGAAAAAAAGCCCTTTTATCTAACTTCTTATAAATAGCTGTTTTTGTCAAGCATGAACAACTATTTATATGCATTTATCAGTTTACCGATTTCATCCATAATTAATTCCGTAGTTTGTTCTGGCGACATTTTTGTATTTCTTGCATTTTCCATATTAATTGGTTCTCCAAAAATTACCTTTAGTCTTCTAAACCGTTTATAAGGACCAATAATCGCACAAGGAACCACAGCTGCTTGTGAACGTAACGCAAAAAAACCTGCACCTGCTAGTCCCTTACCTAATTCACCAGTTTGGCTTCGAGTTCCTTCTGGAAATAATCCCAAGACATGGCCTTCTTTTAACACGGACAACCCTTTTCTCAAAGCCTCTCGATCACTTAAACCCCGTTTTACTGGAAAAGACCCAACTTTACTAATAATTTTCCCTAAAATTGGAACAGAAAACAACTCATACTTTGCCATAAAATGAACAGGACGCGGCGTGTTAATACCAACAATTGGCGGATCCAAAGCATGAATATGATTTGTGCATATTAATACCCCTCCGTCCTTAGGAATATTCTCTCTTCCAATTACTTCAAACCGATAAATTGGTGCTAAAATGATTTTACAAACAGATCTAGCAAATGCATAAAAGGTCAAATTTATCTATTCCTCTCATAAGCAAATGACAAGATTTTTTCCACAACCTGATTGATGGAAAGCGATGTTGTATCAATTACTACAGCATCATCTGCCTTTTTTAAAGGTGCTGTTTTCCGTTCCGAGTCCAGCTTGTCCCGAAGGGCAATTTCTCTTTTCAATTCTTCTAAGTTAGAAGGGTAACCCTTAAGACGGTTTTCGTTATGACGGCGCTCTGCACGTTCCTCTACACTAGCTAGTAAAAAGATTTTTACTTCTGCATTCGGAAGAACATGGGTACCAATATCGCGCCCATCCATAACGACGCCTCCGTCACCAGCAAACTTTTGTTGTCTTGCAACCATTTCTTCCCGAACGAGTGGATGTTTGGCAACAATCGAAACAGAATTTGTGACGGCCGAATTTCGAATATCGTTTGTAACGTCTCTGTCGTCAAGAAAAACTAATTGTCCTTTTTCCCCTGGTAACAATGTGAGTTTTACATCATGTAAGATAGTCAATAGGGCTGACTCATCTTGCAAATCAACTTGTTTTTCAATAGCTGTAAGGGTTAATGCACGATACATTGCTCCCGTATCAATATAAATGTACGATAAATTTTCTGCTACTATTTTTGCAACTGTGCTTTTTCCTGCTGCAGCAGGACCATCAATTGCAATTGAAATCTTTTTTGTCATAATTCCTCCTGCTTACCATGAAAATATACCATTTAATAAATACACCTATATATTTTAACACAATTTAGATTGATTCTTAGAAATTATTATTTTGCATTTGATAAAAAACAAGCTAATTTTTTATTTTTTAAAGGGTAAAGAAAGCTGGTTTATCCCTGCTTTCTTACTTTCCATTAAAGGTCTCAAGTATTTGCGAAAAATTATTTTCTGTTACCCCTTCGTATTGCGTCAATTGACTTAACTCTGGAAGCGCTTGGAGTTTGTGAAAAACCAATTGGCTTAAAATCAAAAAGATAAACTGGACCAGGACAATCTTGATTAAAATTCTTTCAAATGTTTTCATTTAATCGCTCCAATATTAATAATTACTCCTATTATTGTTAAACGATTACCGCTTTTATTCAGTATATGCAAAAAAAAGGAAAAGCAAGATTGCTCTTCCTACAATACATTTTCATAAACCGGTTCTGCATTTTCAAGCTTTTCAACCTTCTCTTCAATTCCAGTTCCAGCGTTAATATAAATACGAAAGGTGTCTTCACCAAGTGTTCCTAAAAACTCGTAACAGAGAACTTCCTTATTTAGATCGTTTAAGATAATGGCTAAGCGATCTTCCTCAATTTTTAAGTTTGTGTTCATCTTTGTCCGTGCTTCTTCCTTCGTTATCGTTGGCTGTGGGATCTCCCTAGTATGATGGGATTTCAAATAATCATTTGCCGAAAATCCCAACAATTGTCCATTATCTAACGCTACTTTAATTTTTATTGCATCAGGATAAATACGAATATCTTTTTCTTTTGCAACAAACGTAAAAACCCCGATATTATCGTACTGAGAACTTTCAAATAAATCCAGATTTTGAAATCCATTTTGTTTTAAAAACTCGATAGCTTTATTGCCAGCGTCATTTAAACTGATGCTTTGGGTTTTGACATCTCTAGAAACGATAAACCAAATCGGGTGTCCCCCTTTTTTAGTTATATCCATGTTTGCCTCTTGTTTAGTTTGTTTTTCTTGTAGTGACACACTGTAAAATCCATAATCTGAATCCTTACCACTCTTTTCTACTTGTGCTTTCACATTATCTCCCAAACCTGCATATTTTTTGGCAGTTTGAAGAGCTTCTTGTTTTGTAATCTTTTTCCCATTGAGATATTTATAATTTTCATCTTTTTTTTGCATATTGATAAATGCGGGTCCAAAATCTGTTTCGGAATATCCTTCCACTGTTTTTTCGACTGTTTTAAAGCCATCTATGATGGTATTGTCGGCGCTTTCCTTTCCTGAAGCAAGTGCCATTTCAACATCCATCCACCGTAAATTATTTTTCAAAACAAGATGTTGAACCTTTCTAAGCTCTCCTTGAATATCCGCGGACTGTTTGTACAATCCTTGAAGAGCACCAACCTCTTTTTCATTGAGCGGATCTTTATCTAAATCTCTAACAGCAGTTTGATAGCTAAAGTCACCAATTTTCGCCAGGAATTCCTCAGTTTTATTAAATGGTAACAGAGTTAATGGCAATTGCCCGACATCGCTATGGGCCTCAGATGTGAGTCTCCAAACATCTGCAAGTGCGGGAGAGAGAGATTTCCTTGAATTCATAGCTAAGGTTGTACCAATTTTATCGTGTAAGAGATCAACGTGATAGGCAAGGTCATGAAAAGCTCTTTGATAATTGTTTTCTGCATTGATGAGAATGGCGTTTTTATCTCTATGTTCTTGGTAGCCCCAATAAGATGTCCCTGCTACACCTAAAAATAATACAGTAATCAAAATCCCTCTAATCAAAGCTTTTCACCTCTTTATTTACAGAATATGTGTTTCCCGATTTTCTTAATTTGTGGTCGTCCCCATATCCAGCCATTTGTTGCAGTAGCGGGATTAAAATAATATAAAGCTTCCCCAGTTGGGTCCCAACCATTTATGGCATCTATCACAGCTTTTTTGGAGAGTTCATTCGGTGTCAAATAGATTTGTCCATCAGCGACTGCTGTAAATGCACCTGGTTCAAAAATGACACCTGAAACAGTATTTGGGAAAGTAGCACTATTGACCCGATTTAAAATAACGGCTGCCACAGCTACCTGTCCGATGTATGGTTCTCCTCTTGATTCTCCGTGAACAGCATTTGCCAAAAGCTTAATGTCATTTTGTGAAAAGCCATTAGGAGTATTGGCAGCTGTTGGTTTTTTAGCCGGCGCTGGTTTTGCTGGCGCTGGCTTGGCTGGTGCCGGTTTTGCCGGTGCTGGTTTTGCTGGCGCTGGTTTGGCCGGTGTTGGCTTGGCTGGTGCTGGTTTGGCCGGTGCTGCCGGCGCAGTGGCGTTAGGTTGGGCTGGTTTTTGTTGCTTATTTAAATCCACTCCGCCATAGTAAGAAAATTTGTTTCCTTTCTGTATTTGTTGTTTTACAAATTGCTGATTATATTTTGAAGCTTTAGCCAATTTTGCCTTCGTCGTATTCCCAACTAATCCATCTATCGGTAACCCAAATTCATATTGAAAGTTTCTAACTGCCCAATAGGTTCTCCAGCCAAAAACCCCATCAATCTTCCCGGTATAAAAACCGGTGTATTGCAGTCTTGATTGCAATTCAATGACATCATCACCGACTGCACCTTGTTGAATCACCTGACTCGAAAATGCTTGAACTTTTTTATTCGTCCCATTAAATGGGGCAATTTGACAAAAAATCATAATCAGAGCTACGCATGTTATTGTAAAAAGCTTCCTTTTCATTGAAGTTACCCCCAGATGATAATCTTTTTATAATTCTATTTTTCGTAGTGACTGGGTTTTTATGCAAAATGTAATAAGTTTTCCAAGTTGAGCTCCGCCCTTTTTCCCCAATACATATTAAATTTCCATAACGAAACTTACAAAATATAGGGTTGTTCCCAGAGCTAAATGTGATACTTCAAAAAAAAAAGATTAATCTCTGTGAGATTAATCTTTTCAGATTGTCGAGAAAGAGTATTTTTCTCGGCAATTTAATTTAGCCTTCTAATTGGCCGGTTGATTTCCGCTCCAGGTGCTCAGCAAACCGCAGGGCGGGCGCTGAGCCTCCTCGGCGTTACACGCCTGCGGGGGTCTCACCTGACCCGCTGCTCCTGCAGGAGT
>CAURFY010000010.1:0-18049 GCA_963524115.1 uncultured Bacillus sp. | reverse complement strand
GTTCTGGCCTTCACGATTGCCACCATTGGTCTCGTCGGTGCATCAGCGATGGCTGGGGCAGTCGGCGGTGGCGGACTTGGGGATTTGGCGATTACATATGGGTATCAGCGTTTTGATACAATCACGATGCTCATTACAGTAGGAATCCTGATTGTGATCGTTCAAGGTCTTCAATCATTTGGAAATATTTTAGCAAAAAAAATCAGACGAAGATAACGAGGAGGAAACAACATGAAAAAATTATTATTATCAATCATTATTTTTACATTAGCGGTACTTGGTGCCGGTTGCTCTGAAACTACACAAGGCAAAGAAAAACAAGAGAACAATGAAACAGTAAAGGTCAAGCTTGGAATCAGTGGAACGGATACTCGGATTTGGGACTTCGTTGCGAAAAAGGCGGCGAGAGATGGAATAGACGTTGAAATCGTTAAGTTTTCAGACTATGTGGCTCCTAACACCGCTCTTGCAGAAGGCGAGCTTGATGCTAATGCCTTCCAAACTGTTGCCTATTTTGATGTATTTATAAAAGAACACAAACTAGACCTTGTCCCGATTGCGACAACTGTCCTTGCCCCAATGGGTATTTACTCTGACAAATATAAGAAAGTGAAGGAAATTCCTAACGGTTCAAAAATTGCCATCCCAAATGACGCCTCAAATGGCGGTCGTGCCCTATTATTACTTCAAGAAGCAAAATTAATTAAGCTAGATGACAGCTTTGACGGTAATTTCACAACACTTGATCAAGTGAAAGAAAATCCTAAGAAGCTTGAGATCGTACCAGTTGTTCCGGCCCAAACACCAAGAGCATTACCAGACGTTGCAGCCTCTGTCATCAATAACGGGGTTGCCGCTGACGCAGGCCTTAGCCCGCTAAAGGATGCCATTTTTCATGAAAGTAAAACAGCTACACCATATCTCAATATAATAGCTGTAAAAAAAGCAGACAAAAACAACAAAACACTTAAGAGATTAGCAGAACTCTACCAAGAAGATGATACAGCAAAATTTATTGAAAAAGAGTACAAAGGCAACATGATCCCAACATTTGTACCATTAAACAAAATTGGCTGGTAAAAAACAAAAGCAGAAGCGCCCGGTTAGCACACGAACACTAGGCGCTGGGCGCTTCTTTTAAGAGAAGAATCAACACTGAGGAGGAAAAAACATGACGGTACCTGTCAAATCTCTAGCAGAATTAAAAGCAGCGATTATAGAAAACGTGGAAAACAATCGGGAGCTTTACCTCTCAACAAGCCACAAAATCCATGAAAAGCCCGAAATCGGCAATGAAGAATATTTTGCATCCGCACTGCTGACTGACATTCTTGAAAAAGAAGGATTTAAAGTGGTTAAAGCAGTAGCCGGACACGCCACTTCATTTGTAGCCCGAAAAAAATCCGAAAAACTGGGTCCCAAAATCGCATTTCTAGCAGAATATGATGCTCTCCCCGGCTTAGGTCACGCTTGCGGACATAATATTATCGGAACCACCAGCGTGGCGGCCGCCATCGCGGTAAGTAAAGTTTTGGAAGAAGCTGGCGGAGAAGCTGTCGTTTTTGGCACCCCTGCTGAAGAAGGCGGGCCAAAAGGCAGTGCCAAAGGAAGCTTTGTTAAACACGGATTAGTCGAAGGAATCGATGCAGCACTCATGATTCACCCTAACAGTCAGACACGGTTGACCTGTTCGTCGCTTGCTGTTGATCCGCTCGACTTTGAGTTTATTGGAAAACCGGCCCATGCCGCGGCTTCTCCACATGAAGGAATCAACGCCTTGGATGCTGTCATTCAGCTGTTCAATGGAATCAATGCGTTAAGACAACAAATGACAGACGATGTCCGGATTCACGGAATTATCACCCATGGCGGCGATGCACCGAACATTATTCCTGAATACGCTAAAGCAAGATTTTACATTCGGGCAGCTACTAGAACCCATTTGAACGAAGTCACCCGTCGAGTTACGGCTGTTGCCGAAGGGGCTGCATTTGCCACTGGCGCCAAGCTAAATGTGATCGCCTTTCAAAATAAAGTCGATAACCTTCTATTAAATAGAAGGTTTGATGCAGTATTCAAAGAAGTGGTTGAGGAGTTGGGAGAAACAGTGGTTGATGGTGATAAAGGCATTGGATCTACAGATGCTGGAAACATCAGTCAGGTCATCCCAACAATCCATCCATATATAAAAATTGGAGCAGATGACCTGATTCCACATACCGTACCATTTCGAGAAGCAGCCGCATCTGTCCAAGGAGATCAAGCCCTTATCACAGGAGCGAAAGCACTAGCACTCACTGCACTAAAATTAATTACAGACAGCGATGCATTAGCCCAAATCCAGGAGGAACATCAGGGACGGTTCTACTGATTCATTTTCCTGTCATAACCCCTTTTTGCGACCAGTCTATTGTTTAATCAAACGTTTGATTAAACAATAGATTGGTCTTACTCTATCAAGACTTTATCCTCGCCGCCTTGGAACATTTATTGATTCCTACCATAATTGAAAAAGAACCAGGAGAACCGTCCCATGGTTCCACAAAATTTCACAAATGTTCTCTCTTCTATTTGGAAATATAGTGTATAGTTCATATTGAAAACGTTGTCCCTTTAATAATATTCTTTCCAACTTACCTCCGAGGTGTACCATATGTTATCAAAATTGAATTTTTTTCCTGATAATCCTCTAGTTTTTCGGCCCTATTTCTTCGTGTTTTTGGTTATGGCACCATTTGTCACTAGTTGGTTACCTCACTTTAATTCACTGAACGTTTTAACTGTAATATTTTTAGGAACCGGATTTTCAAATAAATCCAAATGGTTTTTATTTCTTTCTTGTTCATTAGTTGTAGTATTGCGAGTAGTCATAGCGGATCTTGACGAATTACAAAATCCTTCTGCTTTTCTAACCCGGCTGGTTGTGTACTTGATCGTAACTTTCATTTCTTCCGAGGGTACAAAAAAATATATTGAAACAAAAAACCAAAAAACTGAATTAATATTAACCCTAGCTAGATCATTAGATTCAAGAGATACTCAAGTAGGAAATCATTCTGAGAATGTTGCAAATTATGCTTTGATGATTGCAAAAGCAATGAATTTATCAAAAGAACAATGTAATGATATATATATTGGCGGATTATTACACGACATTGGTAAAATCGGGATTACTGAATCTATCTTGTCTAAGCCAATGACTTTAAATGAAGATGAGTTTGCAGTTATTAAGCAACATCCCATATTAGGATATGAAATTGTAAAATACATTTCTTCTTTTAAAAAGAGTGGAATATTAGATATGGTTCTCCACCACCATGAGAGATATGATGGAACAGGATATCCTCATGGATTAAAAGGCGAGGCAATCCCACTTTCAGCCCGTATCATTTCGCTTGCTGATTCTTTTGACGCTATGATTTCAAAACGGGTTTATAAAAAAGAGAACGATATATCTTACGCAATAGATGAAATCACCAAAAACAAAGGCTCACAATTTGACCCCAAGATAGCGGAGGTTTTTTTGAACATTCTACACGGGGAATCTTTTATTCAAAATGATACTAATCAAGAGTCCGCTGCTTGTAGGGTTGATGCAATTTATTAGTGACAGCAAAAAGATGAAAGAGATTGTACTTTTTCTCAACATGAGAAAAAATACAATCTCTTTTATTTCAAGCTACTTGGTTTTTTGAACTGAATGGTTTGAGGGATATTTTATGGAAATGGGCAGTCGCTTGCACCTGTTTTGTTAGCATTAGAATTGTTAGAAAATAGGCTACCGTGGAAATCCCGGTAGCCCAAAATGGTTATTAGTTTACTATATTCTTGGAAACCATATAGGCAACTAAAATATATCGTTGTGGTGCATCGCCAATAAAATTAAATGGATAGCAAGTAGTTACTGTTAACGTTGCTCTAGGTTTAGGTACAATGATAGTTAAATCATTTGCATCCACAATCCTTACTTTATTTACTTTATAAGTGAACTCACCTGCAGAGGTAGTAACAGTTAATATGTCTCCAACTCCAACTTCCCCTAACTTCCGAAAAACAGTGTCTCGATGACCAGATAATACTGAATTATCTTTTTCTCCAGGAAGAACACTATTTGCATAATGTCCTACTCCCTTTTCCAATTCATCTTCATCAGCACCATGATAAATTGGCAAACTTTGATTTAACTTAGGAATATACAGACTACCAATCTCATCCCCTTGTTTTGGCCGAACTGGATAAAGGACCTTCTGCTCTTTATTTGAATACTTTCGATTATCTACCGTTTTCTTTTTATCCTCATTTACAGGGTAGGCACTATCTTTCTCATACTTATATAGAAAATAACCCTTTAAAAGCTTATAGGCATTTGTGGTAGAAAAGCCAAATCCTGAAACAATTAATAGGAGTGCTAGTGGAAGAATGAGTTTCTTTCTATTCATTTTAAGCAACTTTTCGATAAGATTGGTAAAGCAAAAGCATTACCCCAGACAATACCATTAAAAGGCCAATGAGAAGTTTGGAAGCATAATTTCCAGCTGTATTAGGCAACTTTGCGCCCTTTTCAGTTTTAAATTGAACAGCAGAAACTTCGGACTTTGCTTTTTCTTCTACAACTTTTTCAGTAGCCTTATTAACTTCTTGGCCAACTTCATTTACTGTGTCAGAATCAACCATTTCACCCGTTATTACTATGTCTGCCAATAAATTTCCGCTAAGATCATAAATGTTCATTTTTAATTTCGAATTAATTAATTCATCCAAACTTAATAGTTCAAAAAAAGAAATGGACGATTCTTTATCGTTTTTCACAAGGCTAATATCTACTTTTAACTGAAGTAGTCCAAGAAATTCATCATAAATGGATAAAAATTCTTGAACCTGCTCAGGTGTTAGATCATCTAATGTCTCAAATTGACCAAATTCTTCCATTCTTGTAGCCAGTTCTTCAAACTTTGCCAAGGTTTCAGGTGATGATAGTACTTCTTCCCGAGCGGTTAAATATTCACTCAAACTGTTTAATTCCGCTTCTGTAAGACCAAACTCAGCCTCGAATGAAGCTAATAGTCCTTTAATGAATTCTTCATCAATGGTTCCTACATCTCCGCCATCGGGATTTAAGTAGAAGTAAACATCCGAATCTAGATCATCAACATACACATAATCATCTATAGCCTCTCCGTTTTCTTCTAACAGAGCATTTAATCCATCTATTGTTAAATCATATTCTGTCAGCATATCTTCTAAATTACTATAATCTGAAGATATTACATCACCAAGAAAATCAGAGATGTCTGAGACGCTTTCAAAATCAGCTATTTCTAATTCATATCTGTTTAGTGACATTTCAATATCTTCCTTCGTAACCTCAAAACCACGGATTGAACTGATTTCATCTAGATAGGTTTCTAGATTAGAATCGAAGGTGGATTCTTCGGAAGCAAACGACAGATTTGGTAAGATTGGCAATAATAAAAGTAGTGCAAGTAAAACCCTAGTGATTTTTTTCATCTTTTCCCTCTTTTCTATTAATAGTACAGATTGATTATATATTAGAATAATATTGCACTACAACAAAAATTTGGAATTTATTAAAATATTTGTGGTATTTTAAAAGGTTAATGAGATTTTGAAATTCCACAATAAATTATGCTATTTCCAGAAAAAAAGCCTGTCACAAATGAATGTGACAAGCTCTCTTATACTATATATCAAAAAGGTTCAACAAACTCCAAATTGCACATTGACTGGGACCGTTGAAGGAGACGATTGATGTCTTAATAGATATTCACTTTTGTCATCGAATTAAAATGTCCATTGGATTATGGAGATAATTATTAAAACCAATAATTTCTCCTGTTTTGTTATTTGAAATCCTTATTTTTTGGCCGACCTTTAATATATTGGTGCGATCAATAAAAACACGAATGATATTTGGATCAATTTTCATCCCTCTTTGATTCCAAAGTTCTTTAATCGCATCGAAGGTCATAATGCTCTTTCCGCCTCTATAACCTCCAACCATTTCGTCGTATTGTTGGGCAATTGAAATAATCCTACCAAATAAATGGATTTCTTCTTTTTGTTTTCCTAAAGGTTTTCCCAACCCATCATAACGTTCATGATGATCAAATACGCCAAGGATAACCGACTTTCTTCTGCAATAAGGTGATGATGACAATAGTTCTATCGATTTCTTTAATTGTTCTGTTATAACCTTATTTTCGTTCTTTCCAAATTCTAAATAAGCGATATAATCTTTTTTTTCAAACTCAGTAAAACCAATATCAGCAAATAAAGAAGCCAAAATCAGATCCACCATCTCATCATCACGTAGTTCTAACGTTAAACCAATCACAAAAGAAATAAACGTGGAATTCAAGCTGTTTAATAATAGGACATCGTGAAAATTGCTTACTCTTTTATATAAAGCTTGTAGGGATTGATCTTTTAATAATAAATCGATTACCTTACTATTAACGGTGGAAGCCCTTTCAAAAATCCTTGGAGAATCAAAAATCATTTCAAGTTGTTCCCATAAAGGAAACTGGACATCCAACCCAAGAATCTCAATAAAGCTCATGTTGTCATTAAGACCTTTTTCGCTTTCCTTCTCTCCAATCGAATTAACTTCCAAATAAAGTCCAATTGACAAAGGAGAGTTAATAAACCTCTGGTGCTCTTCTATTATTTTTTTAATATCTTCAAGAAAGGCATCACCTTGACCTTCGTTATTCATTAAAAATGCTTTAAATATTTCATCTGAAGCCGCAATAATAAATGGATAGTTAGATGGAAAATGCCTTTTTAGTTGCCATATAACCGAAGCGGTTAACTTTTTATATTTTTTAATAAACAATAAACGGTCAGAACGATAAACGGGATGCAAAACAATTTCACCGGGAAGTAAATCAGAACAAGTTTTGGAAATGTAATTAGAACTCATATCATTCTCCTCTTTCATTCTGTAATATCTTAATGTCTGGGAAATGTTGCTTTAATCGAAAATATTATTATAATAATATAAAAATAGTGTGATTTATTTTAATTTTACAAGAAGGAAAGGCAATCGTCAAAGATCCTCCTGAAAAACAAGATGTGGGCATAAAAACAGCCCTGTAAAGATTACCTTCACAGAGCTTAAGATTAATTGGTCTATTTTAGTTTTTCCACTTGGGAATGTACGTTATTTATAGCGTTTGCTACCTCTTCTACTTCATTGGTTTGAGATTCAATACTTGCATTTAACTCTTCAGTTTGAATACGAACCTTCTCAACCTCTGTAGCGATCTCTTGACCGTATCTTGATTGTTCATCCGTCGCAATCGTCATTTGTTTGACCATTTCACTAATTCTATTAATATTACGACCGATTTCTTCAGCCGTTAATGCTTGTTCTTTCGTGGCGTTAGTTACAGAGTTTGATTGATTGGATACATTTTCTACCGCACTAACAATTGCATAACTACCTCTCGCTTGTTCTGCAGTTGCTATCGAGATTTGGTGAACTTGTTCCTTTGTATCAGTGATTCCTTTAACAATTTCTTCTGCCGTGATTGATTGTTCTTTTGTTGAATGATTCATTTCTGATGCTTGCATTGTCACATGATTTACTACTTCTGTGAGGAATTCAGTGTTCTTTGTTTGGTCTTCAGTTGCTTTAGCAATTTGATTCATTTCCTCTGTCACCTGAGCAATACCTTCAGTAATTTTCTTAATCGCTTGGTTTGTTTTATCCGCCAATTGATTTCCTACTTTTACTTTATGTGCGCCTTCATTGATAGAGCTTATTGCCACATTTGTTTCATTCTGAATTCCTTTGATGATGACCGCAATTTCTTTGGTTGCTTTTGCGGATCGTTCAGCTAATTTCCGTACTTCGTCTGCAACAACAGCAAACCCTTTTCCCTGCTCACCAGCACGAGCAGCTTCTATCGCCGCATTGAGAGCTAAAAGATTTGTTTGATCAGCAATATCATTAATGACTTCAACAATATTCCCAACTTCCTCCGAGCTTTTCCCTAGGTTTTCCATAACAGCGCTTGTTTGATTAATAACCACAGAAATTTCTTGCATCCCGCTCAATGTTTCATTCAAGGAGAGCGTTCCTTCTAGCGCATCATTCTTAACAGTGTTACTAAGTGTATTTACTGTTTGAGCACTTGCTGCTACACTCTTAATCGAACCTACCATTTCCTCAACCGTTTCCGATGTTTGCTCTGCACTTTTAGTCAAGTTTACGGCATTTTCGTTAACACCCTTAATAGACTTACTCATTTCTTCAATCGCTGCGGAAATTTGTTCAACACCAGATCCTGCATTCACTACATTTATTGCAACTTGTTCAATCGAGGACATCATTTCTTGAATAGCTGCAGATGTTTCATCAGCAGAAGCCGATAAATGATTGGCACTTCCTGCAACTAAACTTATTGAGGCAGTCATTTCTTCCACTGCTGCGGAGATTTCATTGACTCCAGAAGCTGTTTCATTCGTGTTTCCGGCTACTTGTTGAATAGAAGCCACCAGTTCTTGAATAGAACCATTTGCAATGTTCATCGAATCATCTAATTCTTTTGCGCTAATAGCTGTTTTATCAATTGAATTTTTTATTTCCGAAACTGAATTTGTCGTGATGTCCACATTATTAACTACCCCTGCTACGGATCGGTCGATAATTCGAGTAACCAATAATACGACACCGACACTCACTATTGTGGCAATAATAGAAAAAATGACAATTATGAGCTTGCTTTTATTTATTTTATTAGTAGATTCGGTGGCTGAAATATCAAAGGATTTGTCAAAATCAGAACCCATTGCAACTAATTCCGCACGGGCCTTTTCCCCGATTGGAGTCATCGCAACAGAAGTGGCTTCAAATGCTTGCATATCTTGTGAAGACCACTTTTCCAAAGCTACTGGAATCAATTTTGTATACTCATTGAATTGATGTTCAAATTCATCTAATCTTTGTTTGTTTGTTCCTGTTAATAAAGGCCGTAATACTCCTATTTCAGCTTTAATCTGTTTAATATCTTGATTTAAAGCTTCTTGTGATCGATTTTTATTTTCTTGAGAATTTTCAAGCAGGTAGTTTGCGAGATCTAATCTTACCCTGGTCATATGATCCGTAAGGTCGGCAGCGGCTTCGACTTTAACAACTTCCTCATTGATGATTTGATTAAATGAATCTGATAAGTTGTTGAAACTTAAATAGGATGTGATACTGATGATGAAAAGCAAAACTAAAATAGTAGTATAACTAGACCACTGAATTAGTTTCATTGAAACATTTTTAAACATGGTGTTTCCTCCTAGTTGTTTGTTTTGGCAAATTAAAGGGATATAGTTATGTATTTTGTGAGTGGATTCTGAAACGAATGACCAGTTCTTTTATTAGCCTGCTCGATTAAATGTTTATTTTGATATTATATCAAAGTTATTTAACAGACTTATTTATTTTTTAAGTATTTGATGTTTTAAAAATAAAAAATGTTTGTTTTTTTGATTATTGATTGTTATGCAGAAGTCATAGCTTCATCCCTTGTAGTACCACTTACATTTCATCAAATTGACAACATTTAATCTAAAGTAACATAGTCTACTTTCTTTTCTATTATTATAATTAAAATAATTATTGGAGATTATTACAGCAGTACGAAAGACAGTGGGTGAAAACTTTTTCCTTCTCGTACACTTAGGCTGGGATGACCCTACATTGGAGGATTTCAAATGGGATTTTTCTCTAATTTTTTTAAAAATAAAGATAGTCTGCCACAAATACAAACTGACCATGAATATAATGAAGAAACTAGTCAACTTTATGAACAATTATTTAATCAACTAACTTGTGGTATCAATAGTTATCAGTATCAAACCCAAATTAACCAAACTTTATTAGCCAAAAAGCAGCGAGTTGGAAATTCAAATGATTACATAGATTCATTAATAAACAATGTTACATATTATATTGAAATGGAAAGAGAGATGCTAAATATCCTTGAGAGGATGTTCTCTACTAAGATAATTCCAAACTATAACCTAATCGAAAAAGAAATTATCAGGATTCAAAACAAGAAGAGGCAGCATATGCCTTCTCTCGCAAACCAAAGCAAAACGGTTTACGATAAAAAATACAAATCCCAGAACCAAAAATTAGATGGACTTCAATTCGATTATGCCTATCATTCTTTCATTTATGAGCTATTAATAAACATTATTGACACTTTAACCCATACCCCCTCTTTAATGAGCCAGCTATTTAGAAGTTCAGCAAAATATAATATCAATACAATTAATCAGCACCTAAGCACCTACTCAAATATGAAGTTGGAAAATATGATGTTTACCGGAAACCAGCAAACAAAATTCCACGGATAATTGAAAAAGGAGTTTGACTTAAATACAAGTTAAACTCCTTTTTCTTATCTTTAGATGTGTTTGCATGACCGCCTGGTAAGCCACTCTACATGCATAAAAAAGAATGCCACATTTAAAAATCCCAGCATACAAATTTTACAACTCCTTTACAACTTGGTGATAACTTTTGAATTAAACTACAGATAATATATTAAATGGGAGGTAACTGATGAAAAGAATATTAGTTGTGGAAGATGATAGGGCAATTTCCAATTTAATCTATTTAAATTTAGATGTAGCGGGATATGAAAGCAAACAAGTATTTAACAGCAATGCAGCACTTCAAATATTGGAGAATCAGTTGTTTGACCTGATTCTGCTAGATGTGATGCTGCCAGATATGGATGGATTTGAGCTTATGGAGAAGATTCATCCATTCAATATTCCAGTCATTTTTATTACGGCAAAAAATGGGCTATCTGATAAAGTGAAAGGTCTTAAAATTGGAGCCGAAGATTATATAGTCAAACCTTTCGAAGCAATGGAATTGCTTGCACGAATAGAAGTTGTATTAAGACGGTTCAGCAGCAATAACACCTTAATTACATTTGAAGACCTGGAAATCGATGAAGAAGAAAGGCTTGTAAGAAAAGGTGGAACTATTATTGATTTGGCTCTTAAAGAGTATGAGCTTCTCTTATTGCTTGTTCGTAATCGAAACAAGGCACTTACTAGGGATAAAATTTTAGAACTTGTATGGGGTTATGATTATTTAGGAGAAACAAGGACGGTAGATATTCATATCCAAAAGCTTAGGAAAAAACTTAATTGGGCTGAAAAAATCATTACTGTTTATAAGTTTGGATATAGATTGGAGAGCAAACAATGAAATTATGGCATAAAATGTTTATTTGTACCTTTATTTTATTTGAATTGGTATTTAATATAAGCATGCCACTTCTTATCCAATATACTTTTAATCAGAATTTAAAAAAAGAAATAGATAGAGGGCTCACAGAACAGTTGATTTTGTTCACCAGCCTACAAGCTAACAGTGAAATTGCAAGTGATGCCTTTGAATTTTCACAAGACTTGTTAAAAAGTTTTTTAAAAATGACATTCCAAGAAAACACTCAGTATTTTGATAAAAAGGGGGTTTTCATTGAAGTTCTAGATGAGAACAACAGTCCTATATATTCAAATTTTGGCTATAAGAATGATCGTAACCGGCTTGAATTAGATAAACCTTTGACTAATACCAGAAATTATATTATCCGAGATATTGGAGATCAAAGCTTTCTTTTCGTAACAAATGGTCTGAAACTTAAAGACCAAACCTTCAAATTTACTTATATTCGAGATATTTCCAGCGTATATAATGACCGCTCAGGACAATATAGTTTGTTTCTAAAACTCAATATTATAATTGCACTAATTCTTGCCACAGCGTTGTATGCATTGACCCGTTATTTTACTTTTCCAATAAGCAGTCTTACAAAATCAACACAAACCATTGCTGGCGGGGATTTTTCCGAAAGAGTGAAAATTAAAGCGAAAGATGAAGTGGGCATGCTAGCAGAAAACTTTAATCAAATGGCAGAAGCTGTTGAGGATAAGGTAAAGGAATTAGAGAAAATTGCAGAGCTTAAACAACACTTCATCGAATCATTTACTCATGAATTAAAAACCCCATTAACCTCTATTATCGGCTATGCTGATTTTTTGAAGTCGACAAAATATAATGAAAAAATTTACTATGAATCCTTATATTATATTTATCATGAAGGCAAGCGACTGGAGGCTCTTTCCTTTAAGCTTATGGACTTGGTCCTACTAAAAAAACAGGATTTTCAAATGAAACAGGAAGACCTCTCGATATTATGTGGTGAAGTAGCAGAGATTCTTAGGCTCAGACTGGAAAGCAAGCATATTTCCTTACAGCATGATTTGGAGCATTGCGAAGCCTTAGTTGATAAAGATTTGTTTAAAGTATTGTTAACAAATTTGCTTGATAATGCCATAAAGGCCTCAAAAGAAGGTAGTACGGTCCATTTATGCTTAAAAAAGCAATTTGATAAAATTGTTTTACAGGTGGTAGATAGCGGTATTGGTATAACTGAACTAGATTTAGAAAGAATTTTCGACCCATTTTTTATGGTAGATAAAGCCAGAACAAGGGAAAATGGTGGTGCAGGCATATGACTTGCTATTTGCGCAGAGATTGTGAAGCTTCATAATGGCGAAATTAGCGTCAGCAGCGAGGTCGGAAAGGGTACTACATTTGAAATATGTTTCCCCTAGAAATTACAACTTCTTTACAAGTCAAAGATACTTAAACTATATCTTGCCGCTAAAATTAAAAATGGAGATGGCCAAATCCCAATTATGACTATATTACTTGAAGAATGAAGAGGAGGTTAAATTTTAAAATGATAAATTTAAAAAACAACAAGGGAATGATTGGTGCTGCAATAGCTTCTCTACTTTTAGTAGGAAGTGTTGGAGGAACCGTTTTAGCGGCACAAAATAGTGACATAGTAAAAAAGAATGTCCTTATGACTGAGAAAGTGGAATTAAATGATTCAAAAGATTCTATAGCAAAAACGAATAACATTTCTTCCCCAGTAAATGAGGAACAGGCTGTAGATATCGCTCGCAATGCTCTTAAGACTGTTTTTGATGTAGAAATAACAGATGTTGAGTATTCACTACAAACTGAGTATTTCGATAAGTCGCAGAATGCAGCATCTTTCGAGGGTAAAGCTATTTGGACAGTTTACTGGAATAAAAAACAAACGGGTACTACAAAGGCTAATATTGATTTCAATTCTGCCTTCATAGATGCCGAAACTGGAGAAGTACTTAGTATGTCAAGTCAGAAAACAAGTGACCCAAAAGCAACTGAAGTGCTAAGTAATGATGCCGCAAAGTCTATGGTTGCTAATTTTGTCCAATCAAAGAAATTAAATAACGGAGCATCTATAAAAGAAATTCAGGTTACTGCATCGCCTAAAAAGGTTACAGTAGTTGAAGTGACCCTGGAGAATGGAAAAGGAATAACTGTATTGATAAGCAATGCTACTAACAAAATTATGGCAATGCAAAACCATCTAGAAAATTAATTAAAAACCCTGCATTAGAATATCTGATTCTAATGCAGGGTTTTGCTTTGCATCATTACATTTATGTAATTTTGCCATTTTCAATCCACTTGTAGTTGTTTGAATTTCTAAATTATCTATGTATGTTTAATTATGTTAAGAAACTAATAGTTTTTTGCAAATGCAAAAACACCCCTTTTATAAAAGGGATGAACCCCAGGTTCCTTTGTAAATTCTATAAATTTAGGACGGTGACAAGCACCTGAAAAGAGGTTTGATCGCCTTGGATTTGATCCATTGGTTATGATAATCCCCAAATCTTTTACCTGATCCTGAGTTTTAAAAGTAACATCTTTCTTGACCAAGGCGATAATAGGAGGGGTTTCTAATCCTTTTAAATCGGGACTTTGACCATTTACCGTTATGGCAGGAATATTCTTATATCCTCGATTAACTTTTCCATTACTATTCTCAATCGCTATGGCATTCACTTCTTGTTTTAAAAAAACTTGCACTCTTTCATTCTGAGATCTAGCATCCGTTCGTTTTTCAAGAGGTGCGAAAACGAGGAAAACTAATAAAAAAGATAAAACAAAAAAAACCACTTTGTTCATGTTACCACTCCCTTTTAGAATTAGGGAAATAAAAACATACCCAAAGCCCTAAAAATGATTTCGGCAACTGGCTGGCATATTTCTTGGCGAAAAGAAAGTTAGCCCCTATAGCTTTGCGTCATTACATTTCTGTAATTTTGCCATTTTCAGTGCACTTGTAGTTGTTTGAATCTCTAAATATAATATATATCAATTCATAATCTATGTCTGTTAAATTATTCTAAGAAACCAATAAAATGTGATAACTCTTTATCCATCCTTATTGATTTCTTCAGAATCACCGCTTAAATAGTTGTTACATCTCCGTTTATCTCGGTCTTTTCTTAACTTAAAAAAACAATATTAATTTTTCTGCAAAAATAATAGGTGACCTTAGACTCTCCTTCTGGTTATAATGATATTTGGAACTTCAAGGGCAAAATCGCTGAAAGGTGATGACGCAAAGCTACAGGGGCCTCCGTTAAAATAACGAAGTCAGCCAGCTACCATCAAACCATAAAGGAGAAATATTTGATGTCAAAGAGCAATTTTCTTACACCGGAAGAAGTAATGCGCAAGAGAAAAATGAATAAACAGTTACTCTATGCCTCTATGATCATTTTTACCATTATACTGAGTGCCGTAGTGACGATTCTAACAAACCAAATGCTATAAAAAGAAAAAAATTCGTTCTGGTGAAATGAAGCTTGCCAGAACGAATTACCTTCGAACTTGTCATATCCTCCCCTTTTTCGACCAATTTCCCGGGAAACCCATTTTAATCAAACGTTTGATTAAACTAGTGCTTGGTCCCATTCTATCAGCATATTATCCTAAAACATTTGAAATAAATTGTCGTTTCATATAAAAATCCACCACGGTTCCCATCCCAAAACTAGCATAGCTCAATTTTATTTCTAAGAAGCTCCTGATAATTTTAGTGTAATATTTCACAAATTTTCTAGAGGTGAACTACCAAATTCATTTACATACAACACTTCAAAAACAGCGAACAATGCCATGATGGTCGGTTTTGCTTGTGAGCTTAAAGACACAAATGCGCAAATTTTTTCCATAAATCCTGGACCAACATTTACAGACTTAAATGGTCATCACCCGCTGGGGAAGTCGCCTGATGAAGGGGTGCAAAATTTAATAAAACCAAAGCTCCATTAAAAACAGAATGTGTCCAAGCCTCCATCAATATATATTCATGAAAGACAATAGTTGAATATAAAAAACGGGATATTTAATTTAGTGGATGGGAGGATAAAATTATGTTTAAACCTAATCCCAGTAATACAGCAATTGTCATAACGGACCCACAAAATGACTTTCTGTCCCCCGGAGGTAAAGGATACCATTTAACAAAAAAAATAATTGAGCAGTACAACACACTTGGCAACCTTGAACTTTTAATAAGTACAGCTATGAGTAAAGGCTATCAACTTTTTATATCCCCCCATTATATTTATCCGCATGACTATCGTTGGCAGTTTACTGGAGCTGAGCAAAAAATGTTATTAAAGCTTCGGGTATATCAAAAACAAAATGCATATACTGCTCCTACCGTGGGAGCTGACTGGGTGCCATCACTTAAGCCTTACATTTTAGACAGCCGAACAATCATTGCGACTCCCCATAAAATTGCTAGCCCCCAGACAAATGATTTAGTTTACCAATTACGTCAGCAAAGGAAAGAAAAGGTCATTTTGGCTGGCATCCTATCAAACGTTTGTGTGGAATCGCATATGAGGGACTTAATCGAAAATGGATTCCAAACAGCTGTTGTTTATGACGCCACTGCCACTATAAGTGATAAAGACTTTCAAGCAGCCATTACAAATTATCAGGCATTCAGCAGTGCTACGTGGTCAACTCAACAGGCGATCTTACAATTATAATTCTATCCGGTAACACTTCTGAGGGGGATTTTTTATTTACCGTGAATGAAAAAAAGAGGAACCGATATGGCTCTTCAACTATTTAATCCCTTTGAAAAAGGAAATTTAGTTTTTTTGTTTTTTTTTCGGTCGAAGTATATAAAATCACAAGTACAACTTTTAATAATTGGTACAACAGTCAATTGCCAAAGCAAAAAGAGCAAATCGTGGTTAAACGATTGCTCTCTTTGTGATAGATTGTTGGTCAAGCTTTCTCCAACTGAAACTCTAAGTTTTGCTTGTTGCTTTAAGATGAAATTAGAATAATAATGCGTCAATAGCGTATTGGCCAGGTCCTATTAAAGCGATACCGATCGAAACTGCCAATAAAGTTAGATTGTATTCATAGCCATTTTGTGTTGACCATAATCCATTAGGACCATGCACTTTAACAATTCCGATGATCATCGTTGCTGCAATCACAATACCAGCAAGTGGTGTAAGAAATCCGATAGCAAACAAAATTCCTCCAAAAAGTTCTGCCAGACCTGCTAGAAGAGCCATGGTCACACCTGGTTTAATGCCAATTGAATCCATCCAGCCACCTGTACCTTTTAATCCATATCCGCCAAACCAGCCAAACAATTTCTGTGCACCGTGACCCACAAATAACAAACCAATTACTAAACGAATCAATAATAATCCAAAATTAATCATCTTTTTTCCTCCTAAAATAATTTTTATCTTTAATTCGAGATATTTTACCAAAAAAAATTAAAAAGTTACTCTATGCATTACTTTTTTCAAAAGTAAGACCATGGTTTCTGCCTCATCATCGCCTAAAGTGCCAAGCATGTAACCAACCAATTCATGATGTTTCGGCATAATGATCTTCATCAATTCATTTCCGGTATCGGTTATCGTCACATGTATAGCTCGACGGTCTCCAGGACAGGCACTTCGTTTTAATAAGCCTTTTTGTTCTAATTTATCTATCACGTAGGTCATTGAACTACTAGCAATGAGTATGCTTTGAGCAATCTGTTGAATCGTTTGTTTCCCTTTAAGGAACAGGACCTCTAAAACAGCAAACTCCGTTATACTTACCCCATATTTTGCCAACTCAGTTCTTATTTGCTCCTGAATCGCTTTAGATGTTTGCATGATCGCCAAGTAGGGCTTATTTGAGCAAGTACCTTCCATTTCAACCACCTCCAATACAATTTATCTCTAATTAAAATATCTTGAATATGAGATAATAATAACACTTTATTTTATTGGTGTCAATAAACTTTTTTAGTCCTAGGTAATTCCGAATTCTATAGGTTTCAGTCAATCTTTTAATATTGATAGACTTCTTGATTTTAAAAAAAAGGACCTAAAGCTTTACCAGCCTAAGTTCCTTCACATTATTCCCTAATTAAGATGATTTTTCGTCCTTGCTTTCCAATAATTTAAAATACCAACTGCTTTCAGGTCTGTCACGTGGAGTTAGATTTATAATGAGGTAGCCAATAATGAGGACCAAGATCACAAATGAGTATAGTAAGGTACTCACTGGGTTAGAGTGTTCAACAATAATTAATCTGATCATTGCTGTGATGCCAATATAGATAAAATATCTAAGTGGAAAGTGATAACTTTCTTTAAAATACTTAACAATCATTGTAATAAACTCAAAATATAAAAAGAAAATTAGAATACTTTCAAGAAAAACTTTATAATCATTTCCACTGCCCTCTTCTACCAGCAGCTGACAAAACATAAATAATTCCTTCACTAGTAAAAATGATAAAATGATTGCTAGGAATACGAGAGAAGTATTCAAAACGATTTGAAGAAGCTTTGGAATAACATAGGTAAAATCTCGCTTTCTCTTAAACATACCCACTTCCGCCTTGGGCTCAAGCTCATTTTTTTGCCCCTCGATATGAACCATAATACCAGCACCCTTCCTAGATACATTTAAACATATGATCTATCCTACCTTCATTATATATTAAAGGAAAATTATTAATTGACTTAACAGTATTTATTAAAAATAGTTAAGACTTTGTTAAGATCAGGGGAAGATCAGAAGAGACCAGGGGAAGAGATCAGGGGGACGGTTCTT
>CAURFY010000009.1:0-18715 GCA_963524115.1 uncultured Bacillus sp. | reverse complement strand
GTATCCGATCCAATCAAAAAGTGAGCAAAATCAATAATGAGCTTTAACATAGCCTAGAAAAAAAGCAGACTTTCCTAATGTAAGAAAATCTGACATAATAATCGGGTTTCTTCTATATAATAACAACTGGTAGAGCTTATAAGATAGTGATCCCATTGGTTATTGTTAGCCCCACTTTCTGGTAAGTTTTTTATGGTAAATAGGAAAAATTGACTATAAATAAATAGAAGAATAAAAAAAATCAAACTTTTTTAAAATTATCTGAATGTGAATATATCAACAATGAAAGCGGATTCAATTAAGTAAATTAATTAAAATTATCTAATAATTGTTAAAAATGGTGTTGACGAAGGCTTGAATTGGGCGTAAGATAATCCTCAAATATATAAACAAAATATTTTAAATCCTAAAAAAATAAAGACAAGAAATCAGGGCAAAGTCTGTGTTTTATTTTCTGAATCTTTGATTAATTGGATTTAATTAGTTTTTTGTTAACTCTATCAGAATCACCATTTTAGCTGAATATGAAAAAACGATGAAGAGGATAAGTAATTTTATGAAAAAGGGATTAACAGAGAGCCGGATATGCTGAGAACCGGTGGTCCCGCATGAAATGAACTCACCTCTGAGTATCAGCCTGAAAGAGAAATCAAGTAGGGTTGGTCGGGTGTTACACACACTCGTTACTAAAAAAGGAACAGAATGTAGTTCATGAGAGCACGCTAGAAAAGCGTGAACAAGGGTGGTACCGTGGAACAGGTTGCAAAGCCTTTTCATCCCTATGCCTAGGAGTAGTAGGCGAGTCGAGGGGGATGGGAGGGCTTTTTATATTGAAAAAAAATGGGATTAAAAGAGGAGGTCAACTCACGATGTTGCAAGGAGCTGCCTTTAAAGAAACGAAGGCAATTAAAAAAGCGTTAACTGGTGCAGATCTAATGCTAGAAGCGTTAAAAAAGGAAAATGTCGAAGTGATTTTCGGATATCCTGGCGGTGCAGTTCTTCCGATTTATGACAAGCTGTACGATGCAAATATTCTTCATATTTTACCTAGGCATGAGCAAGGTGGAATTCACGCAGCTGAAGGATATGCCCGTATTACCGGCAAACCAGGAGTTGTAATAGCCACATCTGGTCCGGGAGCAACAAATATTGTCACAGGATTGGCGGATGCATTTTTAGATTCCTTGCCTCTCGTGGTTTTTACAGGCCAAGTAGCAACTAGTGTTATTGGCACGGACGCTTTCCAAGAGGCTGATATTTTAGGTATCACTACCCCAATCACCAAATATAATTATCAAATTCGAAACATTGAAGATATCCCAAGAATTGTAAAAGAAGCTTTCTATATTGCTTCAAGTGGCAGACCAGGTCCAGTCATCATTGACGTACCAAAAGATATTGCTGCAACAATAGTTGGTGAAATTCCTGCTGATGAAGAGATTAACCTGCCTGGCTACCAACCCAACCTTCAACCTAATTTTTTACAAATCCGTAAATTGGCTGAAGCAGTTAGTAACGCAAAGCGTCCAGTCATCTTGGCAGGTGCTGGTATCCTACATTCTAAGGCTTCAGAATTATTAAAACAATACGCTGAACAACAGCAAATTCCTGTCATTCATACATTGCTAGGACTAGGTGGTTTTCCTGCAGATCATCCACTTTTCCTTGGTTTGGCTGGGATGCATGGCTGTTATACCGCAAATATGGCATTGTATGAAGCAGACTTACTTGTTAATATCGGTGCAAGATTTGATGATCGATTAACAGGAAATCTAAAAACATTTGCTCCAAACGCAGTTGTAGCTCATATTGATATTGATCCAGCCGAAATAGGGAAAAACGTCCCAACGGAGATTCCAATTGTTGCTGATGCAAAAGAAGCAATAAAGCAGCTATTTGAGAAAAATGGCACCCCTCCTGTTCATGAGGAATGGTTGAAAACATTAAACACCTGGAAAGAAAAGTATCCATATCATTATGAAAAAAGTGAAGAATTAAAGCCACAAAGAGTTATTGAAATGTTATACGAAAAAACAAAAGGTGAAGCAACTGTAGTAACCGACGTTGGTCAGCATCAAATGTGGGCTGCACAATATTATAAATTTAACAAGGCTAATAAATGGGTAACCTCAGGGGGCTTAGGCACTATGGGGTTTGGATTACCAGCCAGTATGGGAGCTCAGCTTGCTGATCGTGATGCGTTGGTTCTAGCAATATGTGGAGATGGTGGATTCCAGATGTCCACTCAAGAATTAATGGTTATTTCTGAATTGAATTTACCAGTTAAAATTGTGATTTTAAACAATCAATCTCTTGGAATGGTTCGCCAATGGCAAGAAATCTTTTATGAAGAAAGATATTCTCACAGTAAAATTCCTGGCCAGCCCCAGTTTGAAAAGTTGGCTGAGGCATATGGAATCAAAGGTTATACGATTTCAACTGAAGAGGAAGCAGAGCGTATCTTAAATGAGGTGATTAACAGCCCTGAACCAGTGCTGTTAGATTTCAGAGTTTCACCGACTGAAAATGTATTCCCAATGGTTGCACCTGGCAAGGGGCTCCATGAAATGGTAGGTGTTAAGGAATGAAACGAATTATTTCATTAACAGTATTGAATCGACCTGGAGTACTTAATCGAATTACCAATTTATTTTCAAAACGTAATTACAACATTGAAAGTATTTCAGTTGGTCATTCGGAGCAAGAGGATATCTCCAGAATCACTTGTGTAGTTAATGTCGATAATGACGGTGTTATTGAACAGGTTACCAAACAATTAAACAAACAGATTGATGTATTAAAGGTAACTGATATCACTGAACAGTCGATTGTTGCAAGAGAGCTAGCACTGATTAAAGTGCTGTCACTACCTCACACCCGTGGTGAGATTTACTCATTGATTGAACCGTTCCGTGCTTCTGTTATTGATGTAAGTAAAGATAGTATGGCGATACAAATTACTGGTGAATCTGAAAAGATAGAAGCTTTTATCGAATTAATTAGACCATACGGAATAAAAGAATTAGCTAGAACTGGAACGACTGCATTCTCACGTGGAACACAGCGCTCCTCTAATACACAAAAAAATATATCTATTTTATAAAAAACCAAAATAACTAGGATGAAAAAGGAGAAGATTACAATGGCAAAAATGTATTATAACGGTGACGCAAACGCAGCATATTTACAAGGGAAAACAGTAGCAGTAATTGGATATGGCTCACAAGGTCATGCTCATTCACAAAACATGAGAGAAAGTGGAGTAAACGTAATCATCGGTCTTAGACAAGGTGGATCTTGGAACAAAGCAGTTGAAGATGGCTTTGAAGTATACTCTGTTGGTGAAGCCACTGCAAAAGCAGATGTAGTGATGATCCTTCTTCCAGATGAGCGTCAAACACAAGTTTACAATGAAGAAATCAAACCAAACTTAACTAACCAAGCATTAATGTTTGCACATGGTTTTAACATTCATTTCAACCAAATTAAAGCTCCAAAAGAGAGCGATGTATTACTAGTTGCACCAAAAGGTCCAGGACATTTAGTGCGCCGTACATATACAGAGGGCGCAGGCGTTCCGGCATTATTTGCAATTTACCAAGACGCTACTGGTGAAGCAAAAGAATTAGCTCTTGCTTATGCTCAAGCTATTGGTGCTTTAAGAGCAGGTGTGCTTGAAACAACCTTTAAAGAAGAAACGGAAACTGATCTTTTCGGAGAGCAAGCCGTTCTTTGTGGTGGTGTATCTGCGCTTGTAAAAGCTGGTTTCGAAACATTAGTTGAAGCAGGTTACCAACCTGAAATTGCATACTTCGAGTGTTTTCACGAATTAAAATTAATCGTTGATTTAATGTACGAAGGCGGATTAGCTAACATGCGTTATTCAATTTCTGATACAGCTCAATGGGGCGATTTTGTAACTGGTCGTCGTATTGTTACACCTGCAGTAAAAGCAGAAATGGGAGCGGTATTAAAGGATATCCAAGAAGGCCGTTTCGCAAAAGGCTGGATTTTGGAAAACCAAGCTGGTCGTCCAGAATTCACTGCCATCAATGCTAGAGAAAATGAACATCAAATCGAGCTAGTGGGTAAAGAATTAAGAAAAATGATGCCGTTCGTAAACCAAAAGAATAAGGAAGTGGTTGCCGGTGCAAAAAATTAATATCTTCGATACAACGTTAAGAGATGGAGAGCAATCGGCCGGGGTTAATCTTAACCTTTCAGAAAAGCTTGAAATTGCCAGGCAACTGGAGCGCGTGAACGTAGATATTATTGAAGCCGGCTTCCCAGCAGCTTCAAAGGGTGACTTTTTATCCGTTCAAAAAATTGCCCAAACAATTAGAGGTTGTTCGGTTACTGGTTTAGCCCGTGCGGTCATTAAAGATATTGATGCAGCGTGGGAATCACTTAAAGATGGAGCAGAACCGAGGTTGCACACTTTTCTTGCAACCTCCCCGATCCATCGGGAATTCAAATTAAGACAAACAAAAGAACAGGTTATTGAGACGGCTGTAGAAACCGTCAAATACGCTGCAAAAAAGTTCCCGATTATCCAGTGGTCTGCAGAAGATGCGAGCCGAACTGAATTACCTTATTTAGCTGAAATTGTTGAGGCAGTCATTCAAGCTGGGGCAAAAGTCATTAATCTACCTGATACCGTTGGGTACGGTACTCCACAGGAATATGGCAATATGTTTGCCTATTTAAGAGAAAACGTCCCTTCGATTCATAAAGTAAGCCTTTCAACGCATTGTCACGATGATTTAGGCATGGCTGTCGCTAACTCTTTAGCGGCTGTTGAAAATGGTGCTACTCAAGTGGAAGGTACCTTTAATGGGATTGGTGAGCGCGCAGGTAATGCGGCACTCGAAGAAATTATTATGGCACTTTATATTCGTAAAGATTTCTATAAGGCAGAAACACGCATTGTTTTGAACGAAATCTTCCGAACTAGTACATTAATCAGTAAGTTAACTGGAATGCCATTACCGGCAAATAAAGCGGTTGTTGGTCGAAATGCCTTCGCACATGAATCAGGCATCCATCAAGATGGGGTTTTAAAGGAAAAAACAACATACGAAATCATTTCTCCAGAATTAGTCGGTGTAAAATCCAATTCATTAGTTCTTGGAAAGCATTCTGGTAGACATGCATTTAAAATGCGCTTAGGCGACCTAGGGCTTAATGTCCCAGAGGAAGAGATTCCACATTTATTTAGCATTTTCAAGGAATTGGCTGACCGAAAGAAAGAAATGACCGATGATGACCTAGTTGCCATCGTTCTTGATGAAAGACTTTCTAAGGACCAAGATCATTTCTATGAATTAAAGTCTGTTCAAATCCAAAATAATTCTGATCAAGTTCATACAGCAACTGTCACATTGTCAGGACGCGATAATGAAGTGATTGTAGAATCCTCTACTGGCGCAGGAAGCGTAGAAGCACTTTACAATACATTGGAATGTTGTGTCAAGGAACATGTTCACTTGCTTGATTACCGCATCCAATCTGTTGGTGCGGGACGCGATGCACTTGCTCAAGTATTTGTGAATTTGAATTATGCGGGAAAAGAATCAAGTGGCCGTGGGCTTGCCCAAGATGTGATTGAAGCATCAGCGAAAGCTTATTTAAATGCAGTCAACAGAGTGATTTATTTAGAAGATCAAACTCACGCACTTCCTGAGGGGTTAATCTAATAACAAAGGGGATGGAATTCCGTGGAAAAACGTATTGCTGTTTTACCCGGTGATGGAATTGGTAAAGAGGTAACAAACGGAGCAATTGCAGTGTTGCAGGCAATTGGCGAACGTTTTAATCATCAATTTAACTTTTCATATGGGAAAATTGGCGGTAATGCTGTAGATACTGACGGTTCTCCATTACCGGAAGAAACGATTCAGCTTTGTAAAGAAAGTGATGCTGTACTATTAGGTGCTGTTGGTGGGCCAAAATGGGATAACATCAAAGTTGAACTTCGTCCTGAGCAGGGCCTTTTAAAGATTCGTAAAGAGCTAAATTTGTATGCGAATCTAAGACCAACAAACTATTATCGCAGTTTAGCAGATTCTTCACCTCTTCGTAAAGAGATCATTGAAGGTATCGATATTTTGATGGTGCGAGAGCTTACTGGTGGAATCTACTTTGGGACTCCAAGAGAACGGACACAGCGAAATGGCGAAGATGGCGCACTTGATACTTTATACTATTCTCGTAGAGAAATAGAAAGAGTTATTCGCACTGCCTTTGAATTAGCGAGTAACCGTAGCAAAAAGGTTACATCTGTTGATAAAGCAAATGTTTTGGAAACAAGTCGCCTGTGGCGTGAAGTGGCGGAGGACATTGCTAAGGAATTCCCAGAAGTCAAGTTAAACCATATCCTTGTTGATAATGCGGCGATGCAAATTATTAAAAATCCAAAGCAATTTGATGTGGTCGTTACGGAAAATATGTTTGGTGATATTTTAAGTGATGAGGCATCCGTGTTAACAGGTTCGTTAGGAATGCAACCTTCAGCAAGTATCTCAGAGAATGGTCCTTATTTATATGAACCAATCCATGGGTCAGCTCCGGATATTGAAGGTCAAAATCTAGCCAATCCAATTGGGGCAATTCTTTCAGCAGCCATGATGCTTCGTGTATCCTTTGGATTAACAAAAGAAGCACAGGCGATTGAATGTGCAGTAAATCAAGTGCTTGACTCAGGCTATCGTACGGCTGATGTCGCTTCTGAGGACAGTAAAAAAGTCTCTACCACAGGCATGATTGAGGAAATTAAGGCAACCATTCTAGATACTGAGGCCTTATTAAAAATCATGAATTGTTACGCGTAGGTCCAACCCTCATTTTTTAATCAGGATAAAAGGAATAAAGGAAAAGGGGGAAAGTACATGGGTAAATCAATTATCGAAAAAATCTGGGCTAACCACATTGTTCATCAAGAAGACGGTAAACCAGATTTATTATATATCGACTTGCATCTTGTTCATGAAGTGACCTCTCCGCAGGCATTTTCTGGATTAAGATTAAAAAAACGTCAGGTTAGAAGGCCTGATAAAACATATGCAACGATGGACCATAATGTGCCTACCGATAATCCTTTTGAAATAAAGGATTCAGTAGCGTTAAATCAAATCACTACACTTGAGAAAAACTGTGGTGAATTTAATATTACATTAGCAGATTTGGAAAGTCCTGAACAAGGGATCGTCCATGTTATTGGGCCTGAATTAGGCTTAACACAACCTGGAAAAACGATCGTTTGTGGTGATAGCCATACATCAACTCATGGCGCATTTGGTGCACTTTCATTTGGGATAGGGACTAGTGAAGTGGAGCACGTCCTTGCGACACAAACGTTGTGGCAATCAAAGCCGAAGACATTGAAATTAGAAGTTAACGGAAGCTTGGCTCCTGGTGTAACTGCAAAAGATGTTATCCTATTCATTATTGCAAAATACGGTATTAATTTCGGGACCGGTTATGTCATCGAATATTGCGGTTCAGTTATTCGCAATATGTCCATGGAAGAGCGGATGACAGTTTGCAATATGTCTATTGAAGGAGGCGCAAGAGCAGGTCTTGTTAGTCCTGATGAAACTACATTCTCCTATTTAAAAGGAAGAAAGTATGTGCCTACTGGTGAGCAATTTGATCAATCCGTTGCAGAATGGCGCAAGCTTGCCTCTGATGAAGATGCCGAGTATGACGAAATCATTGTTATTGATGGAGCTAGTATCTCACCAATGGTTAGTTGGGGAACAAATCCTTCTATGACTGCACCAGTTGAGGGCAGAGTGCCGTTTTTATCTGAGTGTAATAGTGAAAACGATCGGAAAGCTGTGGAGCGTGCGATTCAATATATGGGTTTAAAAGAAGGCCAAAAAATTGAAGACATCGCCGTCCAGCATGTATTTATTGGCTCCTGTACAAATTCACGTATTGAAGATTTACGAGCTGCTGCGGAAGTAATCAATGGAAGAACCGTTCATCCAAACGTAAGAGCATTAGTTGTTCCTGGGTCGCAGCAGGTAAAAGCACAAGCAGAACTAGAAGGTTTGGATAAAGTATTCACAGATGCAGGATTTGAGTGGAGACATGCAGGTTGCAGTATGTGCCTTAGCATGAATTCAGACATTGTCCCATCTGGAGAACATTGTGCCTCTACTTCAAATCGAAATTTTGAAGGAAGACAAGGCTCAGGTGCTCGCACACACTTAGTAAGTCCAGAAATGGCCGCTGCTGCTGCCATCTATGGCCATTTTGCAGATGTCAGAAACCTAACAGCAGCCGAAGCTTTATAAAAAGAGAGGAGGCGCTATTTTTGAGCGGGTTTAAAGAACTTAACGGAAAAGCCATTGCACTTGATCGAGTGAATGTTGATACAGATCAAATCATTCCAAAGCAATTTCTTAAAAGAATAGAAAAAACGGGATTTGGCCAATTTCTTTTCTATGATTGGCGCTTCAAATCCGATGGTGAATTAAATCCAGAGTTTGAACTTAATTTTCCAGATAACCAAGGTGCTTCAATTTTAATAACAAATGAGAATTTTGGTTGCGGTTCATCACGTGAACATGCACCATGGGCTTTGCTAGATTTTGGTTTCCAAGTCATTATTTCAACCTCTTTTGCTGATATCTTTCATCAAAATTGTTTGAAAAATGGTATCTTACCTATTAAGGTAACTCCAGAAGAAATCAAATATCTATTAGAAGCGGCTAAAAGTCAGCCATATGCTTTGACCATTGATCTCGAACAGCAGGTTGTGAAAGATGATAAGGGCTTTTTAGCTTCATTCGTTATCTCACCATATTGGAAAAATATGCTTTTAAATGGATGGGATGAAATAGAAATTACCCTTCAAATCCAGGATGAAATCTCGGAATATGAAAAAGCATTAAGTAAGTAGGTAGAAAGATTCACAGAGTAGGTCTGTGGATCTTTTTTTTTGGCTCTTTAGCGGACACAGTGCCGCTATTTATGCCTAAAGGGGTGTTTTTGACAGTTTAGCGGACATCAGATCCCTTATTTAGTAGTAATTGGGCAGATTTCAGTGGTTTTTGTGAAAATAAGGTATCCTATGTCCGGTAAATCTGAAAAATGGGTAATTTTATAAAAATAAGGTCTTCTGTGTCCGCTTGGGTGTTACATTTTATATGCAAATTCTAATTTTCGATAGATAACGGAACCGGTTAACTTCCCCGTTTTTGTTTTTTTTTATTTCCCGTGCTAAACTTACCTCAACCAATGAATAAGGGAGTTTAAAGGATGAGAAAGCGGGATCGATTAATAAAAAAAGATAATGTAATTCTCTTTCCCGATTACGATAAACGATTAATGGAGAAGGGCCTCGACCAATTACAGGAAAAAAAATATCGAGAAGCAATTGAATTGTTATCTGAAGCTAAAAGTTTTAATCCTGAGGGTGAGGAAATATACGTAGGTTTGGTTCTAGCCAATTTTGAATCTGGAAATTTAGCGGAGGCCAAAAGATTAGCGAAAGAAATGCTTCAAGCAGGTATCGGTGAATATTTCCAAATTGTTGATCTGTACATAATGATTTTAGTTCAACAGCATCAGTATGAAGAAATCGTTTTAACAATAGAGGCTTTATTAGAGGAAAAAGAGGTTCCTGCAGAAAAATTTGACCATTTTACGAAGATGCTTCAATTTAGCCGGAAAATGGTTCAAGAAAAACCAGAGTTTCCGGAATTAATCCCTTTAGAACAAGAAGAAGAGGAAATAGAATTCGATTTGTTCGAGTTTTTCGATCCAGGGGATCAAGTACAATTTGCTGGAAAGTTAGCAAATCATAATGTTCGGTTTTATATACAAGAGATTTCTAATTATATAGCTTCAGAACAAGGAGATCCATTTTTCAAAACCATGCTTTTAAATGTTTTAAAGGATCAAGACTATGACGAAGAAATCATTGTTGAGAAGTTTGAAAAACAATTAACCATCATTCCAAAACAATTATTTGATGTTCAGTTTCATCCGGATTTATTGTTAATTACTGAGCATATTTCCAATGTGCTTGAAAACAATGACCCGATTCTATTAGAGAGCATAAAACAATTAATGCAACGATATTTTTTCTTGCTTTACCCATTTAGGACTGAGACAGATCTGCCACAAACATGGGCGGCAGCCTTCCATTTTGTTACTTTAGCCTATTTTGGTCAAGAGGAAAAATTAGATAAGATAACGGATATGTACCGTTCCGAAGAAAAAGATGTTAGTACCGCAATCAATTTGATTAGCCGAATAGAAGAAATTTCTTATCCATAATTAAGGCTTGGCGGTTGAAACACAAGGAACGTATGTTATAATATAATGGTTGTATTGTGTGGAAAATAGGAAAAATACTTATTTAATGGGATTTATCTTGTATTCGAAGATAGTTTCAATCCAATTCGTTAAGAATGTAAAACGAGAATAGATTGTTGGAGGGAAAAAGTATGTCAGCAAAGTGGGAAAAATTAGAAGGGAACCAAGGGGTTCTCACAGTAGAAGTAGACGCAGCAAAAGTAACTGAAGGATTAGACGCTGCATTTAAAAAAGTGGTAAAACAAGTAAACGTTCCTGGTTTCCGTAAAGGAAAAATGCCACGTCAAATGTTTGAAAAACGGTTTGGAATCGAGTCACTTTATCAAGAAGCAATCGATTATCTCCTTCCAGAAGCATACACAAGTGCACTTGTGGAAACTGGAATCGAGCCAATTGATCGTCCTGAGATTGATGTTGAACAAATCGAAAAAGGTAAAAACTTTATTTTCAAAGCGACAGTACAAGTTAAACCTGAAGTTAAGCTTGGAGAATATAAAGGTCTTGAAATTGAAAAATTTGATACAGATGTAACAGAAGAGGAAGTTGCAGAAGAAATTAAAAAGTTACAAGAACGCCATGCTGAATTGGTTGTAAAAGAAGAAGGTCCGGCAGAAAACGGAGACACTGTTGTACTTGACTTTGCAGGTTTTGTTGATGGAGTAGCTTTTGAAGGCGGAACTTCTGAAAACTATACATTAGAACTTGGTTCAAACTCTTTCATCCCTGGATTTGAAGATCAACTAGTTGGTTTAACTGCTGGAGAAGAAAAAGATGTAGAAGTAACTTTCCCTGAAGAGTACCATGCTGCTGAATTAGCTGGTAAACCGGCTATCTTTAAAGTGAAGTTACATGAAATTAAAGGAAAAGAACTTCCTGAGCTTGATGATGAGTTTGCAAAAGACGTAGACGATGAAGTTGAAACTCTTGACGCATTAAAAGAGAAACTTAAAGGCAAACTTGTGCATGATAAAAAACATCAAGAAGAGCATCACATTCAAAACTCTGTAGTTGAAAAAGCAACTGCTAATGCTGAAATGGAAGTTCCTGCTGTTTTAGTCGAAACTGAAGTTGGTCGTATGCTAAGTGAATTCGAACAACGTTTGCAAATGCAAGGTATGAACCTTGAGCTTTACTTCCAATTCTCAGGTCAAGATGAAAGTGCTCTTCGTGACCAAATGAAAGAAGAAGCAGAACAACGTGTTCGTGGAAACTTAACTTTAGAAGCGATTGGTAAAGCTGAAAACATCGAGGTTTCTGAAGAAGATGTTAATGCCGAATTAGAAAAAATGGCTGAAATGTATAAAATGCCAATTGAAGATATTAAGAAGGCAATTGGTGGAGCTGAAGGTGTAAAATCTGACCTTCGCATCAGAAAAACTGTTGAGTTCTTAGTTGAAAACAGCGTTACAAAAGCATAATAAACAATATCGTTAGCCATCTGGGTAGTGTGGATGGACTAAGGTTAGACAGTATTCATGCTAAAAAAAACATATATTGTGTTTCAAAAAAAACAAGGCACGATTTTATCGTGCCTTGTTTTATACAAATCATACATACATATATTATAATAGAGATATCAATAATATCTTTAAATGAAAGTGCGCTTCATACTTAGTTGTAACTGTTTCCATAATAATTTTTTCGTGGATTTTCTTCCTTCCGATTTAAGTAGTTGATTTATGGTTATGCTTAATTAGTACATATTTTGATTACGAATTTGGGCTAGCCCCCCTAATATGAAAACTTCTTCCATTCAAGTGTTATCATTTCCTGTCTGATGATAAAATGTGTTACAATCCAATACATAACTGTAGCAGTGTTAAGAAAAGGGCTACCCAAAATTCGAGATTATGGTTTTTTTTAGAGTATATATCGTAAAAGTTTTTTCAAGGGGTGATGTCATTGTTTAAATTTAATGATGAAAAAGGGCAGTTAAAGTGTTCTTTTTGTGGTAAGACACAGGATCAAGTACGCAAATTAGTTGCTGGACCAGGTGTATATATATGTGATGAATGTATTGAATTATGTACGGAAATTGTGGAAGAAGAACTAGGCACGGAAGAAGAAGTAGAATTTAAAGATGTTCCAAAACCAAAAGAGATTCGTGACATTTTAGATGAATACGTAATTGGTCAGGATCAAGCGAAGAAGTCTCTTTCAGTAGCGGTTTATAATCACTATAAACGGATTAATTCTAATAGCAAAATTGATGACGTTGAATTATCGAAGAGTAACATTTGTATGATTGGACCTACTGGAAGCGGAAAAACTTTACTTGCACAAACTTTAGCTCGCATATTGAATGTTCCGTTTGCCATTGCCGATGCAACCTCGTTAACTGAAGCTGGATATGTTGGGGAAGATGTAGAAAATATTCTTTTGAAGTTGATTCAATCAGCAGATTATGATGTTGAAAAGGCAGAAAAAGGAATTATCTATATCGATGAGATTGATAAAATTGCCCGCAAATCAGAGAACCCTTCGATTACACGGGACGTTTCCGGTGAAGGTGTTCAACAAGCCTTGTTAAAAATATTAGAGGGTACTGTGGCTAGCGTTCCTCCACAAGGTGGACGTAAGCACCCACATCAAGAATTCATTCAAATTGACACAACGAATATTCTTTTTATTTGCGGTGGAGCATTTGATGGAATTGAACCTATCATCAAACGACGTTTAGGTCAAAAAGTAATTGGCTTCGGTGGTACGGATAATAAGCAGGTAGATATTAGTCAAAAGGAACTTTTAGGAAAAGTTCTTCCAGAAGACTTACTACGTTTTGGACTTATTCCTGAATTTATCGGACGACTACCGGTAATTGCCAGCCTGGAGCAATTGGATGAAGGGGCATTAATTGAGATTTTAACAAAACCGAAAAATGCACTTGTGAAGCAATATCAAAAAATGCTCGAGCTTGACGATGTTGAATTAGAGTTTGAAGAAAAGGCATTAACTGAAATTGCCAAAAAGGCAATTGAACGCAAAACAGGTGCCCGTGGTCTTCGTTCCATCATCGAAGGAATTATGCTCGATGTTATGTTTGATTTACCTTCACGTGATGATATTTCGAAATGTATTATTACGGACGAAACGGTCATTGAAAATAGCATTCCAAAATTAATACTTGAAGATGGCACTGTTTTTGATGAAAAACGAAAAACATCTGCGTGAATTTAAAAAAATCCAACCGATAATCTTATCGGCTGGATTTTTTTATTGTTAAGAACAATGTGAATTAAGATATTGGAGTTCGTCACTGTGCATAAATAAAAATTTTTGTTTATTCCTTCTTTTGGTCGGGGATACTAGCTATTACCATAAGCTACTATTAATATCAGGAGGGAATACGATGAATTGGACGGGGATTGCCTTATTTATACAGCTATTTTTCGGGATTGTAATCGGGGTTTATTTTTGGAACTTATTAAGGAATCAGCGGAGCCAAAAAGTTTCTATCGACAAAGAATCTCGAAAGGAAATGGAACAGCTACGAAAAATGAGATCAATTGCTTTAACCGAACCCTTGTCAGAAAAAGTACGTCCTTCCAGTTTTGTAGATATAGTAGGACAAGAGGATGGAATTAAATCCCTAAAGGCAGCACTTTGTGGCCCGAATCCTCAGCATGTCATTATATACGGTCCACCCGGGATCGGTAAGACGGCTGCAGCGAGGCTTGTACTTGAGGAAGCAAAGAAATACAAAAAATCACCATTCCAAAAGGAATCTGTTTTTATCGAATTGGATGCAACAACCGCACGATTTGATGAAAGAGGGATTGCTGATCCTTTGATAGGTTCTGTTCACGATCCAATCTACCAAGGGGCTGGAGCGATGGGACAAGCTGGAATACCTCAACCAAAACAAGGGGCTGTAACCAATGCGCATGGCGGTGTCCTTTTTATCGATGAAATTGGTGAATTGCATCCGATTCAAATGAATAAGCTTTTAAAAGTATTAGAAGATCGTAAGGTTTATCTTGAAAGCGCATATTATCATGAAGAGAATCCACAAATACCAAGTCACATTCACGATATTTTTAAAAATGGTCTTCCTGCAGATTTTCGGTTAATTGGAGCTACAACACGAACACCAAACGAAATTCCACCCGCGATTAGGTCGCGCTGTATGGAAGTCTTTTTTAGAGAATTGACACAAGAAGAGATTTCCGCTGTAGCCCAAAGAGCAGCTGAAAAAGTGAATTTGACGATAAGTGAAAGCGGACTGGATATTTTATCTACATACGCCCGAAATGGACGTGAAGCGGTCAATATGATTCAAATAGCTGCTGGGCTCGCCATTACGGAGGAAAGAAATTTTATCAAAGATGAGGAGATCGAGTGGATTATTCAATCAAGTCAACTTACGCCGAGAATGGAGAAAAAGATCAATCCTATTTCTACTATAGGACTTGTTAATGGGCTGGCGGTATATGGGCCCAATTCGGGCTCGATTTTAGAAATAGAAGTAACGGTTATACCAGCAAGAGATAAAGGTTCAATCAATATTACAGGGATTGTTGAAGAAGAAAGTATCGGTGATCGAAGTAAATCCATCCGGAGAAAAAGTATGGCAAAAGGTTCAATTGAAAATGTGATAACGGTACTGAGATCAATTGGAGTACCTGCAGATGAGTATGATATTCATGTGAATTTCCCTGGAGGTGTACCAGTAGATGGTCCCTCAGCTGGAATTGCAATGGCAACAGGTATTTATTCGGCAATATATAAGATACCGATTGATCATACGATTGCCATGACTGGAGAAATCAGTATCCATGGAAATGTAAAGCCAATTGGCGGTGTGTTTCCAAAGGTTAAGGCAGCTAAAAAGGCAGGGGCAAAGGCAGTGATTATTCCTAAGGAAAACATGCAATCAATTTTACTTGAAATTGAGGGGATCAACATTATACCTGTTACCCAATTGCATGAGGTTTTTGAAATGGCCTTTGTGAAGGAAAAACCACGAGATAAAATGATCTCAGCCTCTATTGACTTATCGAAAAAGGAAAGTGTTTAATTAAATATGCTTCGGTTTGCCAGGAAAACGTCAAACCGAAGTTTTTATTTGCTTATCACCTCTTTTCTTATGGATTTTAATACGTTAAGATTGTACAAACACTTTAACTGAATTATGATTAAAGTGGGTAAAGATAAAGAATTCGCATTTGGAGGTGTAACAATATGACGAAAACTGAAGAGCTCATCGTCCCCCTCCTGCCTCTTCGAGGGTTACTAGTCTATCCAACAATGGTCCTTCATTTAGATGTAGGCCGGGAGAAATCGGTGCAAGCCCTTGAAAAAGCAATGGTAGATGACCATTTAATTTTTTTAACAACCCAAAAAGACGTGTCAATTGATGAACCAACAGAAGAAGATCTCTATCATATGGGGACACTGACTCGGGTGAAACAAATGCTTAAGCTGCCGAATGGTACTATTCGGGTGTTGGTTGAAGGTTTAAAACGAGCAGAAATCGTTCTAATGCACGATGATGACAAGCATTATGTTGCAAGTCTAAAAACCTTTGAGGATGATCCAACTAAAGATATCGAAGACCAAGCATTAATGAGAACGATGCTCGAACATTTTGAACAATACATAAAAATGTCTAAAAAAATATCCGCTGAAACCTATTCTTCCGTCTCAGATATCGATGAACCAGGCCGGATGGCGGATATTATTGCTTCTAATCTGCCTTTAAAGCTGAAGGATAAGCAAGAAATTCTTGAAACTGTTGATGTAAAAGAAAGAATGAATCACGTTATCGAAATTATTCAAAATGAAAAAGAAGTATTAAATCTTGAAAAGAAAATCGGTCAACGTGTCAAACGATCAATGGAAAGAACTCAAAAAGAATACTATTTACGTGAACAGATGAAAGCCATTCAGAAGGAGCTTGGAGACAAGGAAGGGAAAACCGGTGAAATTGCCGAGTTGACCGAAAAAATAGAAGATGCAGGAATGACGGACCATGTAAAAGAAGTGGCATTAAAGGAACTAGACCGGTATGAAAAGGTGCCTACTAGCTCTGCCGAAAGTGCCGTAATCCGCAATTATATTGAATGGTTGATTTCTTTACCTTGGACAAAAGCAACAGATGATGACCTTGACATCCACAAAGCGGAACGGATCCTACATAAAGATCATTATGGTTTAGAGAAAGTCAAAGAACGTGTATTAGAGTATTTAGCCGTCCAAAAGCTAACGAACTCACTAAAAGGTCCAATTCTCTGTCTTTCTGGACCTCCAGGGGTAGGTAAAACAAGTCTAGCACGTTCAATTGCAACCTCGATGAATCGTAACTTTGTACGTGTTTCTCTAGGAGGCGTACGTGACGAATCTGAAATTCGGGGTCACCGCAGGACATATGTGGGGGCAATGCCTGGTAGAATCATTCAAGGAATGAAAAAAGCAGGAACGATTAACCCTGTTTTCTTGCTAGACGAAATTGATAAAATGTCTAGTGACTTCCGTGGTGATCCTTCGGCTGCAATGCTCGAAGTATTAGATCCTGAACAAAATAATAATTTTAGTGATCATTATATTGAAGAAACATATGATCTTTCAAAAGTTATGTTCATCGCTACAGCTAATAATTTATCAACCATTCCAGGACCGCTTCGGGACCGGATGGAAATTATTACGATTGCAGGTTATACAGAACTTGAAAAGCTTCATATTGCCAAGGATCATTTGTTGCAGAAGCAAATTAAAGACCATGGATTAACGAAAGCTCAGCTTCAAGTCCGTGATGAGGCGATTACAAAAGTGATCCGTTATTATACCCGTGAGGCTGGCGTTCGGAGTCTTGAACGGCAATTAGCGACAATCTGTCGTAAAACAGCGAGAGTAATCGTATCTGGAGAGAAGAAAAGGGTAATCGTAACTGACAAAACGATTGAGGAATTTCTCGGCAAACCAATTTTTCAATATGGTCAAGCTGAGCTTGAAGATCAAATTGGCGTTGCTACTGGACTAGCCTATACGACAGTTGGTGGTGATATTCTTCAAATCGAAGTATCCCTATCACCTGGAAAAGGTAAGCTAATCTTGACCGGTAAGCTTGGTGACGTCATGAAGGAATCGGCTCAAGCAGCATTCAGCTATGTGCGATCAAAAGCAAAAGAGCTTGGGATAGATGAAGATTTTCATGAAAAGCATGATATTCATATTCATGTCCCCGAAGGAGCCGTGCCGAAAGATGGACCTTCAGCAGGAATCACAATTGCTACAGCCCTTGTTTCCGCACTTACTGGGAAACCAATTAGGAGAGAGGTTGGGATGACCGGGGAGATTACGTTAAGAGGACGGGTGCTCCCAATTGGGGGATTAAAAGAAAAAACTTTAAGTGCTCATCGTGCCGGGTTAACTAAAATTATTCTTCCTAAGGATAATGAGAAGGATATTGAAGATATACCGGAAAGCGTTCGAGACCAGCTTGAATTCGTACTTGTTTCAAGTATTGATCAAGTATTGAAGCATGCATTGATTGGAGAAGGAAATGAAAGTAAATAACGCAGAAATTATTATTAGTGCGGTAAAGCCTGAACAATACCCTGGTGGAATCATGCCGGAGTTTGCACTGGCTGGACGTTCCAATGTGGGGAAGTCATCTTTTATTAACAAAATGCTAAACCGTAAAAATTTAGCAAGAACATCTTCAAAACCTGGGAAAACGCAAACCCTTAATTTTTATTTAATCAACGAGCAATTTCACTTTGTGGATGTTCCTGGTTATGGATACGCAAAGGTATCAAAATCAGAACGTGAAGCATGGGGGAAGATGCTTGAAACTTACATCACCTCGCGTGAGCAGCTAAGAGCCGTTTTATTGATCGTAGATTTACGGCATCCACCATCCAAAGATGATGTGTTGATGTATGACTTTTTAAAACATTATCAGATTCCTGTCATTGTCATTGCCACTAAGGCGGATAAAATTCCGAAGTCAAAGTGGCAAAAACATGTACGAATCACTAAAGAAACATTGAACATGCTTGAAAGTGATCTATTAGTCATGTTCTCATCTGAAACAGGCTACGGTAAAGAGAAGGCATGGGCCGTGTTAGAAAGTTTTATGAAATAAGAAAAGAGGGCAGGGATTTTAAATCCTGCCCTCTTTCTTATTTCTTTGCTCTGTTAAACTTGGTGGTTGATTTCTGTTCCAGTGCGCTTGTTTTCCGCGGGGCAAGAAAATAAAGAACTTCGTTTGAGGTTCCCCAAATCCCGTTAGTACATTTAGCGGACATGAGATACCTTATTTTTGATATATTCGCCTTATTTCTACTTTGGCGGACATGAGATACCTTATTTACATAAAAACAGATGAATCTTGCTCAAATATCGGCAAATAAGGAACCCTATGTCCGCTAAGCCTATCAAAACC
>CAURFY010000008.1:0-19173 GCA_963524115.1 uncultured Bacillus sp. | reverse complement strand
ACCGATGGCTTAACCCGTAATTCACCTGATTGTATTTGATCAATAAGAGTGAAAACCTTTTTTGAGGTAGGAATGACTTTTAGTAGTGATTCCTTGACTTGATCAATGATCGTTTCCTTGCCGACGTTGCTCGTTTCACTATTCATCATATCTTCAACATAAGGCTTGGCCATCGCAATAAAGTCAAATTTGTCTTCCAACCCTTTGCAGAGGCTAAACACGGTTATGATTGCTTTGCCTAGGAAAGTGGTTCGAGACGGAATTTGGAATGGCTGCTGGTAGAGGAAATCACGAAACTCTTCGAGAAAATCACCCTGATTAATTTTATTAAAATCAAAACTGCCGTCTGAAAAATTTTCTAGAATTACCTTAAGATTTTTAGTTAATGCCACTTTATCGGCATTTTTTCTTAGAAACCCGAGACCATTCAGTGCCTCAACGACCCCATTGTAGTCTTTTACATATATACCGAGAGCAAGTTTGAACATGTTTTCCTTCATCGCGTCAGAGACGGTTCCAACCATGCCGAAATCAATATAGGCAATCGTTCCATCATTCTTCACTAAAATATTGCCTGGATGAGGGTCAGCGTGAAAAAAGCCATCCTCAAGCAATTGTTTTAGATAGGACAAGAAAAAAATCTTTGCCAAATTGCTTTTATTGATTCCTGCCTCATCGAGTTTTTGAATTTCATTGATCTTTACACCCTCGATAAATTCCATAACAAGTAACTTTTTTGTGCAAAAGTCGGAATATAATTTCGGAACGGTAACCCCTGGAAATTCACTGAAATTCTCACGGAAATGCTCAAGATGTTGAGCTTCTTTTTGATAATCAAGTTCTTTGGTTATGACCTCATCAAATTCCTCATAAACATCCTTTAGATCCATTGTCTTACCGATTTTCGTAAATCGGCTGGCAAAAGCAATCAAAACCCTCATGGTTGCTAAATCAAGTGCTACAATATCCTCTATTCCCGGACGCATCACTTTTACTGCAACCCATGTTCCATCAGGCAAAGTCGCTTTATGTACCTGGCCCAACGAAGCAGCTGCAAGGGGAGTTTGTTCGAAATGCGAGAAGATGTCTTCAATTTTGTTTGATTGTTCTTCTTCTATTCTATTAATGATAGCTTCCGTGTCTTCAGGGGAAACTGAATCTTGGAGCTGTGATAGTGTATCGGTATATTCTTTTGGTAGAATATCCACCCTGGAGCTGACAAATTGACCAAGCTTAATTATCAGGCCACCCATTTCTATCGCTTCAGAAGTGAACCTTTTCGCTTGAGAAAGGTAGAGGGCATGATACTTTCTTTCTACCTTTTCTTTGGACATAAATTTTTTTGTTTTGCCAAGCCACCAAAACTGGGCGATAAATCCAAAAAACATCAAACTCGTTTTGCGAAATCTCTTGTTGCGGATTAAGCGTGCGATTTCACGCATAACGGATCTCCTTTTCTACATCTGCAATTTACTCTTCTTCATCTTCTTCAGGTTTGTCTTCAGTTTTATCAAAAATTTCTTGTGCCATTTTTTCAAATCGTTTTGATTTGTTAAAGAAGAAATTTGCAAACTTATTCATGATTTCAGATTTAACCAGAATCACTGTTCCTTTTCTTGCATCGCCAAAGACAACAAATTTTTCACCTGGCTTAATGTTTAATTCTTCGCGTGCTTCTGCAGGAATGACCACTTGGCCTCTTTCTCCAACACTAGTTGTTCCAAATATTTTACCATGGTTCATCATTATCATTCGCCTCCTACTAGTAGGATAAATCATACCTTTCGTACTTTCAACGGAGTTCACAAAAATTACATATGTCGAATTTTTATAGCTTTAACACTGTAAAGTGCGAGTGGGTGCCTGACCCCCAGTGGAGTAACGCGTTAGCTTGGTAGTGAGGGGGATTTTGGGTTGTGAATTAGGCTTTTTAATGTTTACACGTTGTATAAATCGACAAAAAATTCAAAAAATGTTCAATATTTTATCTATTAATATATATTTTTTTGTAATTCGAGTGTTATTATACAGATATAGAAATGTGATATTAATCACTACTAATTATAATACAGTTACTTTTCTCACCAAAACTCCAGCTTGGACCCCACATAATTTTTAAAAATCCAATAATAAGAGTGATAATTATGAGTAATAACCGTGGTTTTACATTAGTTGAAGTATTAGCATCGATCGTAATCTTGGGCATTCTTGCCTCAGCCTTTTTTCAATTTTTTGTTTTTTCCCAAAAAACAACAACAGGCAATCAGGAAAAGTTAGTTGCTATAAATATCGCCCAGGGTGTCCTAGAACGGGTTAAAAATAATGTTTACCCAGAAATTAATGTTCCCCAGACTTACAATGAATCAATTTGTAACAGCACTGACGAAACCTGCAAAAAAAGATACAAAATTGATATTAATAACCAAGCCTATTCCATCAAAATTGAAGTTGGTGGTCAACTTGAGGATAGTATGGATCTTCATTCAGTAAAAGTGACCGTTTACGGTGTAGATGGAAGGAAAGAAAGTGCTGTGAAAGGGTTTGTTGAATTATGATCAGAAGTAAACTTAAATCTTCTAAAGGATTAACCCTGGTTGAGTTACTTGTTTCCCTTTCAATATTTAGCCTCATTACTGCTATTATGATTGGTTATCTAATAAGCAGCATGAATAATTTTAAAAGAGTAAACGAAGAGATCGCTCTACACGATGAAGCAAACTATGTCATGTCAGAGTTTGTAAATTACATATTTGTTGCTACTAAAGTGGAGGTAATTGACAATTCTAAATGTAGTCCGTTGATTAGGGTGACTAATTATCATAACGAACAGACAACACTTGGTTTTAAAAATAACCAAGCGGTAATTAACAATGAAGTGGTTCACCCATCAACATACAGATTATCTTGTGTAAATCCTGACAGTCCAATGATTGAGGTGCAAGGTGATACAGCCAAAATTAATTTACTAATTCAAAATGAAACATCAAAGTATGGAAAGAAGCTTGAATTAAATAGTGATGTTTCTTTTGTTTCAGTAAATTAAAAAGTGAGGTTAATAGAAATGAAGCTAAATCAGCGAGGGGGAGCCCTCCTCCAAGTCCTGTTAGTCATTATTGTATTTTCAGTACTTGGATTTGCTTTAATGGGTAATGTTATCGGAGAAAACAAGCGGACTAATACAACTGAGTCTAATATGCAAACACGATATTTAGCTGAGAGTGGTCTTACTTATTTTGAAAATGATTTTAAAAGGTTTATAGCGACTAATCTTAATTCTATTACCTTAACGGGTTTCCCTGTCTACCTCCAAACTAATTTTTTGGAAAAGATAAGAAATGTAAATGAAAGTTACAAAACGGGGATCACTGTGGATAGTGATTCCGATGATATTAACGTAAAAGCTGAATTGATTGATGGAGACCAAATAGAAAAAATCACTAGTGATGGCAGGGTTAATGCTAAGGAAAAGATCATTAAAGTTACAAGTACTAGTAAAATAGGAACTAGTGTGGAGACATTAATAGGCTATTATCAGCCAACCTATTCTATGGATATTGACGGGCCAACCTATCCCTTCCCCCATTTTGAATCGGGCGATTTAGCAGTCGATTTTGCAAATGAGGAACTTCTTGGTGTGAAGTTATTAAACCTATTAGGCTTAAAGTTGATCGATTTTTCTAGCGAAAATAAGTTTTACCGTGTACCCATTAATAATATAATTGGTGTCGACCTGTTAAAAAACTTAATAAAGATTGATTATTCTAATGCTAGTAAATTTAGAACCATGAATGATAACCGTGTCATTGCAACTAGACAGGATTCGCTTTTAGGTGCAAGTGTACTAAAGGGTAAAAATACTGCCTTACTAAGGCTAGATGTTAATTTATCTGATTTTAATAATGAACAAAAGAAAACAAATGTCCTGATCGATGGAAGTTATGAAACTGGAATTAAAATTCCTATACTTGGAGATTTACTCGGACTTTATTCGATGAATTATTCCGATATTAATTTTTTAAAATTAGCCGTATCGGGAAACGCGATAATCCAACAGGACCGTGTTGGTGATAAATATTGGGGTTTACTCAGCGGAAATATGTACACTTATGATACAGCAACAGCTCCAAGGACATTTACCTTTACTGAAGGTCTTTTTGTAAATAAATCGTTGGTTATCGGTGGTAAAGATGATAATACGGATAACAAGGAGCCATACCATGGGGCAAGCAATTTAAGACTAAGTGGTAATATGGTAGCAATGGAAAATTTAGAGATAAACAATGTTGATTTAAATATTGGAAATAGTGGTTCAGGAGATACAATATATGTTCATCAAAATGCCAATATTAATAATGCATGTATAAATAAAGAGGGGACAAGCACGAATAAATTCCGATTATTAGCCAAAGGGAATATAACCCTCGAAAATAATACATCCTGCAGTGAATTTAAAGGGTTGTTCTATTCAGAAAAAGATATTGTGATTAAAACCAATAATCAGCCCATGACAATAAAAGGTGCATTAATTGGAAATGTAAAGGTGGATTATCCGGATAAATTGACGTATATCCCTAACACATCGTATACAGGAAACATAAATCTTAAGGATATTAAATTAAAACCACAAGGTCGATCATTCTAATAGAGTCTAAGTGCTAAAGCGGTTAGTTAGCGCTTTTGCTTTTCCTATTATTCGTCTAATAATCCCATCTCTTTCACTTTAACAACGGCCTCAATCCTGGTTTGGACTCCTAGCTTGTGGAAAATTTTTGTTAAGCTATATTCAAATGAACGTTGGCCAACAAACAGGGTTTGAGCCATTTCTTTGTTGGTCTTCCCTTTTACCAATTCTTTCATGATTTTCTTTTCTTTATCCGTTAGTAAAATTTTTTCTTTAAACATTTTTCGTTTTATCCAAGGTCTGTCACCTTGGTAAATGTCTTTCAGCCAGGAGAACGGAACAACCATTTCTTGATTTAAAGCACATCTAATTGCTCTTATTAATTGTTCCTTGGTAGCAGTTTTCGAGATAAAGCCAACCGCTCCGGACTCCATTAACGAATCAAGATTGGGATAAATATCCAATTCACTAAAAATCAAGACATTGGCTTTTGGATCAATTGCTAACGCCATTTTCGTTAATTCGAAGCCATCCATTTCAGGCATATTCAGATCAAATAGCATCACATTAAACGTTTGTGTTTTTAATCGTTCTATTGCTTGGATAGGAGATGTCTCAAATTCAACCTTCATGTCTCCTTCGGTCTCAATAATTAGCTTGGTGCCTTCACCTACCAAGGGGTGGTCATCAACTAGTAGAATTTGAATCATCTAAACACCTCATTCTTCATTATTTCATTTCAAAATAACAACTATACAAAGGAATCTAAGGAAAAACCTTTCTCTTCGAAACTTTTTCGTAAATGAAGGATCGCTTGGGAGTGAAGCTGGGAAATCCTCCCCTTTGTAAGATTTAGAACCTCAGTGATTTCTGATTGGGTAAGGCCTTCATAATAAAATAATGAAATGACCAGTCTTTCCTTTTCAGGTAACTTATCAATGGCTAAAGCCATCATATTCCGAAATTCCACCCTTTGCATCAACTGCTCCTGGGATGAAGTTTGTTCATCCTTCAACTGGTCGATTCGGGCTTGTTGCTTTCCGTCTACATCGTTTATATTCAAAGGTTCATTAAGAGATATGATGGTCGAAACAGAGATGGCTGCCATGGCCTGGTCTACTTCATCCATTGCTAGATTTAAGTATTCACTTAACTCCTCTTCCGTAGGTGACCTCATTAATGATTGTTCTAGGTGACGGTAAGCATTGTTTAGTTTTTTTGCTTTCTCTCTTAGGCTGCGGGGAACCCAATCCATTTTGCGGATCCCGTCCAACATGGCACCTTTAATGCGCCACAGGCCATATGTTTCGAATTGATAACCTTTTTTATAGTCGAATTTTTTAATCGCTTCGATTAAGCCAATATAGCCTAAGCCTATCAAGTCCTCTTTCGGAATAATTCGCTGAGGGATCGTTAAACTTAAGCGGTTGGCCATTTGCTCAACCAAATACAAATATTGGTTAACCAAACTTTCCTGTGCTTTAAAATCGAGATTCTCCCGGTAAGCCTTCCATAATAGATTCGATTCTTTGATAGCAGGTCTCAACGATTATCCCCCCTATTTTAAACTTGTGGATTTATGAATAAAAAATTTGAGATTATTTTTTATGGAGAGAATCTAAGTTCATTCTCTGGAACACTGGTTCATCCGTTGAATCTTCCACTGGCGCGTTTTCTTGTACTGCTTCTTGCGGGCTGTCCACCTTTGGGCTTGGTTTTGTAACTGGGCTTTCCTTTCGCACCGATGCAATCGAGCGTAATATAAATCGGAGTGAAAATCCAAGAATGGCGAATAGAAAAAAGCCAATAACTGCTCTGAACAATGACGGGAGCCATGTGTTGTTTACAATTGAAAAACTATACGTAAGCATAAAGGCGATGACTCCGAAAATTAGGCTGACTCCCCACTTTGCGATCATATACACCACTCCATTACGACGATTTTTCTGATGAAAAGATTTTTTCGAAAAATCCCCGTAGTCCTTTAGGAGAAACAGAAGAAGTTTCATTCAATTCAGGCAGATATGAATACACCATTTGTTTGATATTTTTCGATGCAGTACAATTTGGATAACTTACAATAAACGGTGTTTGTGCACGAACGGATTGCCGAACATGCTCATCCTCCATCAGAAATCCCAATGATTTTAATTCCATTTTCAGAAAGGAACTGCAAGCATTCTGCAATGCTCTTGATGTTTCTCCAGCTTCTCGATAGGTTTGAGCACGATTCACGACCAATCGGAATTTTTTCAGTGCTGGTTGATCGTATCGATGAATCGCTTTCACAACAGCGTAGGAATCGGCTATGGATGTTGGTTCAGGTGTTGTCACCAAAATCGTTTCATCAGATGCTAAAATAAAATTCATCAGTTCCTTGGATATTCCAGCACCTGTATCTAATAAGATAAAATCAGCATAATTTTGAAGACCTTGAATTTGGCTCCAGAAGAAAGCAAGTTTCGTTTGATCTAATTCCATTAAATCTTGGATTTCGAGTCCCCCGTTTATATACTCGATTCCGCCTGTACCCAATTCTAATACATCCCAAATCAATTTTCGCTGTGATAACACATCAACCAGACTATACCGTGGTGTAATTCCCATGAGAATATTAATATTGGCTGTGGTTAAATCTAAATCGAGAACGATAACCTTTTTACCAGCTGCTTTTAATCCTAAGGCAAAGTTAAGTGTGAAGTTTGATTTTCCAACCCCACCTTTACCACTGGTCACCGTAATCACACGGGAGGAAGATTTTTTTTGCTGCTGTTCATTAAATCTGAGCATGTATTCGCGAAGGCTGTGAGCTTGATCCATTTCCCTTTTCCTCCCCTAATAAGTAACTCGCCAGAAGTGCCGCATCAATCGCTGTGATATCTTCTGGAACACTTTGCCCATTCGTGATATAAGCAATTTGATAGGGGTATTTATAGGCTATATTAAGAATCGAACCATAACTCGAAGTTTCATCAATTTTAGTCAGGATCAAGTTTTGGACAGGGCTGTCTAAAAACTCATCGAGTAGGATCTTTAAATCTTGGAACTTCGTCGTCAAGCTCAGAACCAGGTAGTTATCACTTTCAAGCGGATGGTTTAAAAATTCGCTAATGGATTCGCGGTTTGCTTGTTCCTTGTAATTTTTTCCTGTTGTATCCATATAAATGAGATCATAGTGTTTCAATTTGTTTAGGACAATACCTAATTCCTCACCAGAACGAACCACTTCGATTGGAACATTCAAAATCCCTGCATATGTTTTCAGTTGTTCGACAGCAGCAATTCGGTAAACATCAGTCGTAATCATTGCCACACGGCGCTTTTGTTTTAAAATTTTCTCCGTCGCCAGCTTAGCAATGGTGGTCGTTTTCCCGACACCTGTTGGCCCGATCATATTGATCACCCGGGTTCGACCACTGAAAGTGTTATTTTCAGGGACCCGTTTTGTGATGATTTCTTCGATAATCAAGATGATTAGTTGTTTGATTTCTTTTGCAGTCATTTCCTTTAGAGACTCATTTTCTTTAAGTAAACGGTTTACAATATATAAAACTACGTCATCCTCCACACCCTGTTCCTTCAATCGGTCTGCCCATTTAGTCAAACCTCTCGGCAGGACATTTTTCTTTTTATCGCTCATCACGTAATTCATCATCAAATTGCGCAAATCCTGTAGCTCGTCGAGCAAAGGATTTTCTTTTTCTGCGATTGGAGTGGGTGCCAATGCAACTTCTTCTGTTTGGACAAGTGGTTGGGAATAATAGCTATATAGTTTTTGAGGCTGCTTATGAAAACCGGAACCTTTGCTCACGACATCCTCAGGATTGCCTTTATCATCCTCTTCCTTCGGGAAGGTTTTCTCTGCTTTATTTTTCAATTCTAAAGAAAACTGGGGTACTGGAGTATCAGCGTCTTTGTCAACAGTATAAGCGGTCACTTCATATTTTTGTTTAGAAAACAACCCAAATACGCCACCCGTTTTGATCGTTCTGGTATTAACAATAATCGCGTTTTCCCCTAATTCTTGCCGAACCATTTTTAAAGCAAGGGGCATAGATTCTGCAATAATCCTTTTCGTTTTCATATGTTGACCACTCCTATACTTTGGATCTCAATATTAGGCTCCAATTCGGTATATGAAAGAACGGGCACCGTCGGCAGGATTTTTTCAATAAACTGTTTCAAATACATCCGAATTGAAGGGGAAGTCAGGAAGATTGGCTGACCGCCTGTCTGGATAACCCGTTCAATTTGGCTGTGCAATGCTTCGGTAATTCTCCGCGACATTTGCGGATCCATCGAGAGGTAATATCCTCCTGCCTCGGTTTGCTGAATACTATCTGAAATTCCTTTTTCCAGCGTCGCTCCTGCAGTTAATACATGGATTACTCCTTCATCTGCATATTGCTCGGTAATTTGCCTTGTCATGTTTTGACGGACATATTCCGTCAGTACTTTTGGATCTTTTGTATAGACAGCATAATCAGCCAATGTTTCAAAGATAACCGCTAAATCCCGAATCGATATTTGTTCACGTAAAAGATTTTGCAATACTTTTTGAATCTCTCCCACAGTAAGTAAACTTGGAACAAGTTCCTCGACGAGATTAGGATGGCTTTCTTTCAGATTATCAATTAATTCTTTTGTTTCTTCTCTACGCAGTAACTCGTGAGCATGTCGTTTTAATACTTCTGTTAAATGGGTGGCAATCACCGAAGGCGGATCGACAATCATATAACCCAGAAGCTCGGCTTTTTGCTTTTCCTCCAAACTCACCCATTTTGCGGGTAATCCAAACGCAGGCTCAACTACTGAAATTCCCTCAATCCTATCATCATTTTCTTCACCTTGGTTCATGGCTAGAAAATGGTCAAGATAAACTTCTCCCGTAACAATTTTGCTGCCGCGAAATTTTAAGACATATTGGTTTGGTGGTAACTGCAAATTATCGCGAATCCGAATCGTTGGGATGACCAGCCCTAATTCAAGCACAAATTGCCGACGTATCATGACTATCCGGTCGAGAATGTCGCCGCCTTGATTTTTATCTGCCAGTGGAATTAAGCCATAGCCTATTTCTAACTCCAACGGATCAAGTTGGAGCAAATTAATCACTTTTTCCGGACTACTAATGTCTTCTTCCTGTCCTGCTTGTTCCATTTTTTCATTGTTAAGTTCTTCTCGCTTAGCAGACTTTTGCATTGTGTAGGCTCCAAAAGCCAATAATGCTGCAATAGGTAGTGTGATAAAAATACCAATTGGAGTAAATATACCAAGAACCAAAATCGTTCCGGCCACAATATAAAGTAGTTTTGGATAATTTAATAATTGCTGGATGATATCTGAGCTTAAGTTACCATCAGAGGCTGCACGTGTTACCGTGATCCCGGTAGCAGTAGAAATTAGAAGTGCAGGAACTTGGCTTACTAATCCATCCCCTACAGATAACAGCGTAAAGGTGCTGAGCGATTCTGCAAATTGCATACCATGGATGACCATTCCAATAATGAAGCCACCAATGACATTGATTAAAAAGATGATAATGGCGGCGATGGCATCCCCTTTGACAAATTTACTGGCACCATCCATAGAACCGTAAAAATCCGCCTCTTGTTCAATTTTTTTCCGACGGTCACGTGCATCATGTTCACTAATTAACCCGGCATTCATATCGGCATCAATACTCATTTGTTTCCCTGGCATAGCATCCAGTGTAAACCGAGCTGCAACTTCCGCTACTCGTTCAGATCCTTTTGTAATGACGATGAACTGAATGATAATCAAGATTAAGAAAACAACAAAACCAACAACGGGATTTCCGCCAATAACAAACGAACCAAAAGTCTCGATGACTTTTCCTCCATCAGCTTTCGATAAAACTGAACGAGTAGTAGACACATTAAGGGCTAATCGAAATAAGGTTGTGAGTAGCAATGCTGTCGGGAATACTGAAAACTCCAATGGCTCAGTTATGTTCATCGCTACGAGCAGTATGAGCAATGAGATACAGATATTAATAATTAATAGAAAATCCAATAAAAAAGTTGGCAGAGGAATAATCATCATGGCAACAATTAATATGACAACAAATAACACGGAAATATCTTTTGTTTTCATCTCATCATCCCCTTATACCTGCCTTCATGATAGTAAACATAAGCTAGAATCTCTCCTACTGCATTGAACATTTCTTCTGGGACTGATTCCCCAACCTCTACCGCAGCAAATAGTGCCCGGGCAAGCGGTTTATTTTCTATTGTCATAATTTTATGTTGTTTAGCGATTTCTTTAATTTTAAAAGCGACATGATCTTTTCCTTTTGCAATAACCACAGGAGTATCCATAGTTTTAAAATCATACCGGATGGCAATTGCGAAGTGGGTCGGGTTTGTGATAACAACATCAGCTTTTGGCACATCCTGCATCATCCGGTTCATTGCCATTTGCCGCTGAATCTGGCGTCGTTTCCCTTTAACCACTGGGTCCCCTTCCATCTTCTTATATTCATCTTTTATTTCCTGCTTTGACATTCGGAGTTTTTTTTCATGCTCATAGCGGCGAAAGGCGTAATCTGCAGCAGCCAATAACATTAAACAAGAGGATGCCGCGATTCCTACTTTCAAAACAAGCGAACCGACAAATCTTGATGTATCCCAAATAGTCTTTGTACCAAGTGCAAACAGTTCGGTCTTCGAACCCCAAATAATGGAGAATACCACAAATGAAATGATGACAATTTTCAGGACTGATTTTAATAATTCCATTAATGCCCTTAGGGAAAAAATATTTTTTGCTCCCTCCAGGGGATTGAGCTTACCAAAATTCATTTTCACTCCCTCAGCATTTATCATAAACCCAACCTGAGCGAAATTGGCTACAACTCCGGCCACAATGATTATACCAAAGAGTGGTGCCAACAACTTTCCACCATTCCATAATAACTGCTTAAAAATAAGCGAGAGGCTGGAGTAAGAAAGATCCCACTGCATATATTCCTGGAAACTAACCTGGAATATATTAAGGCAGCCTTCAACAAAAATCTTCCCACCAAGCATAAAAAAGGCAAAACCGAGAAGCAAAGTAACAGCTGATGCCACTTCAGGACTTTTGGCGACTTGCCCTTTTTTTCTAGCCTCTCGCCTTTTAAAGGGGGTTGCTTTTTCTGTTTTTTCTTCAGCCACACTTATCCACCCATTACTTTTAAAATAGAAGCCATTGATTCAAACATTGTTTGCAGAAGAACATTCAATAAATAAAAGAAACCAGGTAAGACCAATATATAAAGAGCAAAGTAGACTAAAATCTTAATTGGTGGTGCAATGACAAAAATATTCATCTGCGGTACAGTCCTTGCAAGAATGCCAATCGCTAAGTCCACCACAAACAACGTACCCATAATGGGTGCAGCCATCATAAATCCAAGCATAAACATCTGCATGATACCTTTCAGAAAAAAGCTTGATATCTGGCCGTCCGACCATGCAGGCACAAAAGCTTGCAATGAAACCCAATCAAAACTGGATAATATCCCTTGTATCAAAAGATGATGGGCATTGGTCGTAAATAGCACCAACATCGCCAAAATGTTTTGGAGCCTGCCCGTCAGTTGGGTATTCGTGCCAAAAGTTGGGTCAAAAAGACTGGCCATCGAAAATCCGATTTGAATATCCATTAATGAACCTGCAAGCTGGACGGAGTAAAACATGATATTGGCCACCATTCCAATCACAATTCCGACCATGAACTCTTTTAAAATTAATAATAGCAGTGTCCACTGGGCTACATCATCGATTGGATTTTTTATCATGCTTACACAAATAATACTAAGTGCGGCACTAAAACCGATTTTGTAGGTCCCAGGTATTTGCTGTCCAGAGAACACCGGTGCTGAAACCATAAATGAGGAAATCCTGACAAATACCAGTAAAAAGGTCCACCATAATGAAGGAGTGATTTCCATTACCTACCCCACATATTGCGAAAGATTTCCCCATAAATTCTGGGTGAAATCGACGACGTGCTGCAGCATCCATGCCCCGGCAACTAGTAGAGTAAGGAAAACAGCAACGATTTTTGGAATAAATGCCAGTGTCTGTTCCTGAATTTGGGTGGTTGCTTGAAAAATACTGACCAATAATCCAACCAATAATGCCACCACAGCAACCGGTGCGGTGACGATGAGGATCGTATAGACAGCATTCTGGGCAAGCTGTAAAACCATTTCAGTTGACATGGGTAACACTTCCTTTTAAAAACTAGTGAGTAAGGACTTAATAATCAAATTCCAGCCATCCACCATGATAAACAGCAATATTTTAAACGGCATCGAAATCATGACTGGTGGTAGCATCATCATTCCCATCGACATCAGGACACTAGAGACAATCATATCGATGACCAGAAAAGGAATAAATATTATAAATCCCATTTGAAATGCGGTTTTTAATTCGCTTATTGCAAAGGCTGGAACTAACGCATTAAGTGGAATATCCTTCACTTCTTTAGGCGTTTTCATTCCTGCATAATCCATAAACAAGGCTAAATCCTTTTCGCGCGTCTGTTTGGCCATAAATTCTTTTAATGGCACACTTGCAGTATTAAATGCTTCCTGTTGCGACATTTTCCCGGACATGAATGGCTCCAGCGCATCATGATTCACTTGCGAAAAAGTTGGACCCATAATAAAAAAGGTCATAAAGAGTGCTAAGCCGATTAAGACCTGGTTGGGAGGAATTTGCTGCGTTCCAAGGGCATTTCGAACAAATCCAAGCACAACGATAATCCGGGTAAAACAGGTCATTAAGACAAGAATGGCTGGAGCGATAGAAAGTACCGTTACAAAAAGAATAATCCGTAGCGAATTCGAAACACTCCCTGGATCATTACCACCTAAATCAATTCCTGGTAAAATTGTATCAGCAGGACTTGTTGCATATGCAATTGATAGACCCCCGAGCGTTAGCAGAGGTACAAGGACGATCAATTTCCGAAGCATCGATCCTACCCCTCCCCATTTTCTTGCTTCATTTTTTTCAAATGTTTTAAAAATGTATCGTTCCATAATTTTTTAGGGATCTCTGGTAGCCATTTTGGTGGTGCCTGCATATCAGCCTGATTCTCAATATTCTCTAATAAATGCTGATATTCTTCACCCTGGGAAATCGTGCGGATCAAGGTAACTGTTTCACCAACCCCAATAATATAAATCGTCTGACCGATGAGTAACACCTGGAGATTGCGGTTATTTCCAAGCTGCTTCCCTCCTAAATGGATAACTGGACCACTGGATTGCAACATATGGTTTCTTTTAGAAAGAAAACGCAATAACACAAGCAATAATCCGACCACCAAGATAAAGGAGAAAATAAATTTCATGAATAAGGGAAATAAGGATGGCGACGACCCACTATCTACAACCTTAACCTGTGAAGACTTCGTTTTTTCTCCGCCTTTTTGGATCGTGTCGTAGACGGTATGGTCGCCATTAGTTGAGGTACTAGCGGCAAATGTCGTGGGTTGAAAAGAAAATAGGTAAATAAACGAAATCATTACAAACATGAAACTTTTCATGATTTTCTCCTTCCATGGAGCCCATTCTACTTATTTAAACTTGATGCGATTTGTGCCGCCATTTCAGCATTCGTTTTCTGGATTTCAGTTAAGATCTGGGCGCGGTTATTAACATTGATATTCTTCAGCAGATCCATTGCCGTTTGTGAGTTTGTTACCATCATAGATTGAATAATCCCTGCAGCTTGTGCTGATGGCATCCCTGCTATCGTTTCGGCAAGTGTCTGGGTTGGATTCTCCTGTTGCAAGGCAATTTGGTGAATCTCATCTTTCAGCAGGATCGGATCTGTATCGGTAAGCCCGGCGATTTCTGTCACCAGTAGGGTAATTTGTGCCGCTTTTTTCGCATCCTTCATACCACCGAGAATACTGCTTTGTTGGTCTGGTTTAAGGTTCGATATCGTTAAGGCCGCATCCTCCAAGGGCATGGAAGCTATCATGGCTGCCGCTTTGTTTGCCGGAATATCAGCATACATTTTGGCCATTTGTTTCATTTGATTCTGCACAGCTTTTGCTTGTTTCGTGTCCAACTGCTGCTGTAATTTTTGCTTAGTATTTTGGATGTCTTCTAACTCCGTTTTGGTGTCACGAAGCTGCTTATTTAATTTTGATATCTGTAGATCTCTGTCTGTTACCTCGGCGCTGCTAGCTATATATTTCTGTTGCCAGTCATTTTGACTATCCGAAGTGTTTGTTTTATTTGCAGCTGGATCTGAGATGAAACGGTTTATTACTGGAATTTTATTTCCCCATTCTTGTAAGGTCTCACCGAAAAAACCCACTAGGAATATAGCTAGGATGCCGATTACCAGTACAGGTATCATCCAAAAAAGAATTTTTCGTAATTTACCGTGTTTTTTTTCTTCCATCTAACTTTCTCCTCACACCCTGCGGGAATAGCGTAAAACTGCCATTTCATCCAGCATCGCTTGTTCTTTCCTAGCCTGCTCCATTTGAAAGGCATTCTTTGATTTGTCCTTCCAAAGGTTCCACACTTTTGCTTCTTTGGTTTTTTCAATCAACGCTGCATGTTTAAGTTCTACTTCTTGATGAAGCTGTTTTGATTGATGCGTCAATTGTTTCACTTGCATGTTAAAGTGATCGAGTTCCTGTTGAACCTCTAAAATTTCCCACACTGTTTTTCGATTTACATTATTGTACTGGCTATAAACTTTTTCCTTCTCAAACTCCAAGCCTTCCAGCTTTTCCTCAAGCTCCATTTGCCGCTGCTTACTTGAGCCAAACTCTTGTTTTGCTGCTTCTTTTTCTTTTTCTTTGACATCGAGCACTTTTTGAAAGGAAAATTTATATTTCATCGCATGATCGCTCCAAATTGTGAAATTAAGTAGGATTGTGCGTCCTCTAGCCGGGAGGTCTCAAAGATGCCCTGCCGCAAAAATTGATCCATCTGGGGTTTTAATCTAATTGCCAAATCAATTTCACGATTCGATCCCTTTTTATAGGCTCCGATATTGATTAAGTCTTCGGCTTCATTGTAGGCTCCGAGAAGTTTCTTTAAGTTTGCTGCGGCATTTAAGTGGTCGTCCGACGTAACTTCTGTCATAACACGGCTTACACTGTTAAGTACATCAATTGCTGGGAATACTCCCTTCCCAGCAATTGCCCGATTTAAAACAATGTGTCCGTCCAAAATACCTCTCACAGCATCTGCAATTGGTTCGTTCATATCGTCGCCATCTACCAAAACGGTATATATGGCCGAAATGGATCCCTTTGGTCCGGTTCCTGCGCGTTCCAAAAGCTGTGGTAGCATAGCAAATACAGAAGGTGTGTAACCTTTGGTTGTTGGTGGTTCGCCAATTGCCAAGCCAATTTCTCGCTGTGCCATGGCGAATCTTGTGACAGAATCCATTACAAGTAACACATCCTTGCCTTGGTCACGGAAATACTCCGCAATCGAAGTGGCAGTCAATGCCCCTTTTATCCGAATCAAGGCAGGTTGGTCAGAGGTAGCTACGATCACAACCGATTTTTCCAAGCCTTCTTTACCTAAGTTTTGTTCTAGGAAATCGTTAACTTCTCTTCCTCTTTCGCCAATCAGGGCAATAACGTTAACATCTGCAGTAGTATTGCGGGATATCATTCCCAGTAACGTACTTTTCCCTACTCCACTTCCTGCAAAAATTCCAACCCTTTGCCCTTTCCCCATGGTCAACAAACCATCAATCGTTCGGACACCCACACCTAAGGGATTCTGAATTCTTGGACGCATAAGGGGATTTGGGGGCATGGCATGTGCAGGTACTTCCCCTAATCCGAAGGGCAGGGGCTTTCCATCAAGCGGTTGTCCTAATCCATCAAGGACTCGGCCAAGTAACTGATGTCCAGCCTTTACCATCAGTGGTTTGCCGCTAGCTACTACATCACAGCCTGGACCGATCGAGCGCACCTCACCAAGAGGCATTAGCAATACCTTGTTTTCTCTGATTCCGACAACTTCTGCTTGAATCGGCGTTTGTGACTGTGCTGGAAAAATCGAACACAATTCTCCAATCCGAACATCAGGTCCTTGGGATTCTATCGTTAACCCAATAATTTGTGTTATTTTCCCATTCACCCGTACTGTGTCAATACCACGAATATGGTTAATGTATTTATCAGCTGATAATGTCACTATTCGAATCCCTTCCTACTTCCAGAATGACCTTTTTGATCACTTCCAATTGGGTATCAATGCGTGCATCAACACTGCCGTATGCTGTTCGAATGATACACCCGTTAGGTGTAACGGTGTGGTCTGGGATGACTTTTATTTCTGTTTCCCCATTAACAACAGCAACTAGGTGCGCGCGTTGGGATTGAATAAAATCAAAATCATCTGGATGAACACAAACCGTAATAAACTCTTTTTCTTTGAAGCGCAGAATGTGCTGCTTAATTAACTCCACAAGTTTATCAGGGTTACTTTCTAATTCTTGTTTAATAATTTGCGACGCTATTGCCGTACTCAACTCCAACAAAAATGGCTCTGCTTCTGCGATAATCGCTTCCTTTTGTTCATATGCCTGCTGTAACAAGTTTTGGACCTTTGCCATTTTATCTTGATAATCCTGTTGAATTTGCTTTTCTGCGTCCACTCCACCCTTTTCAAAGCCTTCATCGTATCCTTGCTGTTTGGCTTCAAGGGACATTGCTTCTAATTTTATCTCGTTATCTTTCCACCATTGATTTACTTTTTCCTGGGTTTCCAGTTCGAGAGACATGGCTTTTTGTTCTGCGTTGGAAATGATTGCCTGCGCCTGGATTTTGGCATTTTCAAGCAATTGTTGGTGTTTTTGAAGCTCACTTGCTTCCATTACAACAGCCGACTTCTTCCATTCGTCGCAAGGGAGGTTCATTGAAGTTAGCGGCGTTGAAATCACTTTCACTTCATTCACAATAGAAAGATGTGAGGCTTTAAAAACTTTAGAGTAAGATTTCATCAGTACCACCTCGGGCAATCACAATCTCACCTGCATCCTCCAAAGTTCGGATCACAGATACAATTCTGCCCTGAGCATCCTCGACATCCTTAACCCTGACTGGTCCAAGATATTGTAATTCCTCTTCAAATGTTTCACCCATTCGTTGTGACATGTTTTCGAATAGCACCTTTTTAACTTCTGGGCTAACAGCTTTCATGGCAATAAGGAGATCCTGGTTTTCTACTTCTTGAATCACACGCTGAATGGCACGGCGGTCGAGATTAATAATATCCTCGAAGGTGAACATCCGTTTTTTGATTTCTTCGACTAGGCTATGGTTCTCTTCTTCCAAGTTTTCCAAGATACTTTTTTCTGTGCTGCGGTCCACACCACTTAGGATGCTGACAATCGAATCAATTCCTCCTACCACGCTATATTCCTGACGGATGGTGGCAGTTAGTTTTTGCTCTAAAATTTGTTCAACTTCCTTTATCACATCCGGTGAAGCTTGCTCTAACTGAGCAATCCGCCTCGCGACATCCGATCGATGCTCGATGGGGAGCGAGGAGAGAATCATGGATGCCTGCTGAGAATCTATATGAGCTAATACAAGAGCTATTGTTTGAGGATGTTCGTTTTGCAAGAAATGATAAATTTGCATAGGATCAATCCGACGGGTAAAATCAAACGGCTTTACTTCTAGCTGTGTCGTTAAGCGCTGAATAATTTGTTTTGCCCGGTCTTTGCCTAATGCCGTTTCCAACACTTCTTGTGCGAAACTAATTCCACCCGTAGCCAAATAATCCTGGGCGATGCACATTTCATGAAACTCCTTTAAGACAGCTTCTTTTTCGGTTGCATCGACTTTACGGACATTGGCAATGGCAACTGTCAGTTGCTCAATCTCATCCTCTGGCAAATACTTATATAATTTGGCAGAGGCTTCCTTCCCCATAGAAATAAGCAAGATCGCAGCTTTTTGTTTTCCGGTTAACTTTGATGCTGTCGCCATGGGTATCTATGCCTCCTCTTCATACAGTAAAGCTCTGATGACCTTGGAAAAGTCTTCTGGCCTTTGATCTAACAGTTTCGTTAATTGCCTTTCTACACTCATTTCCTGAACGGCAAAATAGTCAAGTTCTTTCTCTTTCATTTGAGGAGGAATGACCATTTTCGGTTTCAGTTCAGGTTCAAGTTCATCCTGCTTTCTGCGCCGGATAAGCCACCATACTAAACCACCAATTAAAAGAATACCCACAGCAGCGGCTGCTCCAATGTATAGTCCATTAAACTTAGATTGGTTTTCAAGTGCCGTATTCTTTTCTAAAGTGTGCGGGAATATCGTAATCCGCTGATTAACCTCTTTCTGGGTTAAATCTGGATGGCCTAGTGCGGTTCTTACTGTATTTGAAACAATGTTTCGGACGCTGTCCTGTGTCGCCTTTGATAATTTATTAGGGCTTTTGGGGTCTGGTTCCACACCGACATTTATCGTAATATCATCTATTTCATAAGGACTTTTAATGACACTATTATTGATTCGGTTAATTTCATAAT
>CAURFY010000007.1:0-20928 GCA_963524115.1 uncultured Bacillus sp. | reverse complement strand
AGTCTGGAGCCGCGGAAAAATGGGAACGAAAGAGTCGTAATCGTGCCCAAAAGTCCGGAGCTGAGGAAAAATGGGAACGAAAGGGTCGTAATCGTGCCCAAAAATCGGAGTCGCGGAAAAATGGGAACGAAAGAGTCGTAATCGTGCCCAAAAGTCTGGAGCCGCGGAAAAATGGGAAAGAAGAGTCATATTGATGCCTAAAGTCAAAAGAACTGGTCACACTAGACTAATCATTCAAAGTAAGAAGACCTCCCATGCTCCGCGAGTTTATAGTACTTCAGCAATATCCTCCGAATCGTTTTCTTAGAGGGAACAATTTTACAAAATTCGTAGATAGTATTAGTTGTGATTTTACAATTAGGAAAAAGAAAAACATACTCCTCCACAGTTCGTAAAACAGCTGAGGTTAGATGTTCAATACACCCGCATTTTTTACAAACTAATCTATTTTCAATCACTTTAGTATCCAAAGAATAACAAGAGCTACAAAGGATGCTCTTTTCAAGCTGTTCATAGCTATAAGCAGGTATCTTCATGTTTTTTGACACAGAAAGATGGAGAGATAATAATTTATCAGCAAAATTAATGTGTTTTTCAGTTAATTTGGAAGGCTCCAAGTTCAATCTATTAATAAAACGCTCTAGTTGGGTGGGATAAATAATCGGCAAATTCATTGGGGCGTGATATAGGTGAAAATGGGGGTTTACAAAGATAAGATACGGTTTAACAGTAAAATGGAATCCAAGTCCACGAACTAATTGGCGGACTAAGGTCTCACTTCTTTCTAATTGGAGCATTGGATTTTTTATATCATTTTTCGGAAATGTATACCACTTGTTGTCTTCAATATAATAGTCACCTTCATAATTTTTCACTTCAAATTGGTATAATGTATCTTGGGAGATTAAAAAGGTATCATTTTGAAATTCCGTGTTATTACATTCAAGGAGGAGGTCGTTTAAAATGAGGCAGTTAGTTGAAAGGTGCGTTAACCGTTGATCAAACAATAGTTCACCGGCGTAGCCTTTTTCTAAATAAAAATAGTAAAGCTTCTCTTTATCTGTTAATTTCATTCGGGCGTTTAGATACCTCATGAACTTTAAGGCAACGGGTAGTAAACGATGTTTTTTAATTTCCATACTCCATCTCCAATCTGTATACTAACAAATTAATTTTAGAGGAAATATTTCTTCCAGACAAGTAAAATGAGAGGGGTAATTAGCTTGAATGAAACAATAATCAATTGGTGTTTGTTACTTGTGAATATTATTGGTTTCTTTATTATGGGAGAGGACAAACGTAGGGCTAGACAGCACCGTTACCGTATTTCGGAGCGAACACTTTGGATATTAGCTACCATTGGTGGTGCGGTCGGAATGACCATTGCGATGAAGTATTTTCGCCATAAAACAAAGCATACAGCCTTTAAGTTTGGCTTTCCGATACTAGCTATCATCGATATCATTTTGTATGGCTATTATTTTGTTTTTTAGCATAAAATGCGTAATGATTCTTACAGCAAAAATGATTGAGGAGGCAATGCCCCAATGTATAATGTAAAGGTTAAATTAATGAATAAGGATGCTCTAGTACCATTTCAAGCTAATAAGGGAGATGCAGGATTTGATTTGTTTTCTGCAGAAGAAAAGGTAATCAAATCAGGTGAAGCAGAACTAATAAGTACAGGAATAATGATAGAACTACCTGAAGGGACAGAAGCACAGATTAGACCGAGAAGTGGTTTAGCATTAAAACATTCAATTACGGTATTAAATAGTCCAGGGACCATTGACGAAGGTTATAGAGGGGAGATAAAAGTAATATTAATTAATCATGGGAAAAATGATTTTTTGGTGGAAACTAAAATGAGGATTGCACAAATGGTGGTTGCCCCAGTCGCAAAAATCAATCTCATTCAATCAGATGAATTAACGAATACAGAGAGAGGCGACGGTGGTTTTGGTTCTTCAGGTACAAAATGAATATTAACAAATTTTTTTACAATGTAATCGCTATTTTGTATAATGGAAAGCAAATACTAAATATTGAGGGAGTCGAAATAAATGGCTAAAATTGATGAAACATTAATGATGTTAAAAGAATTAACTGATGCCAAAGGTATTCCCGGTAACGAACGCGAACCTCGCGAGGTAATGAAAAAATACATAGCACCATTTTCTGATGAAATAACCACCGATAATCTTGGTAGCTTAATTGCCAAAAAAGTAGGAAAAGCTGGCGGTCCAAAAATTATGGTGGCTGGCCATTTAGATGAAGTGGGCTTTATGATTACAAATATTGATGACAAAGGCTTTCTTCGCTTTCAAACGGTTGGTGGCTGGTGGTCACAGGTAATGCTCGCACAACGTGTGACGATTGTAACGAGCAAAGGGGAAGTTACCGGGCTAATTGGATCGAAGCCGCCACACATCCTATCTGCTGATGCTCGCAAAAAGCCAGTGGAAATTAAAGATATGTTTATTGATATCGGGGCGTCAAGTCGTGATGAAGCAAAGGAATGGGGAGTTAAGCCTGGAGATATGGTGGTACCTTATTTCGAATTCACCGTGATGAACAATGAAAAAATGCTGTTAGCAAAAGCATGGGATAACCGGATTGGTTGTGCAATCGCAATTGAGGTTCTAAGAAGGTTAAAAGATACAGAACACCCTAACGTCGTATACGGTGTTGGAACAGTCCAAGAAGAGGTCGGCACTCGTGGTGCTCGTACATCGGCTAACAAAATCGAACCAGATATTGCTTTTGGCGTAGATGTGGGAATTGCAGGGGATACCCCAGGAGTATCAGAAAAAGAGGCTCTTGGTAAAATGGGAAAAGGACCGCAAATTATTCTTTATGATGCATCAATGGTTTCTCATAAAGGATTACGAGATTTCATTACCAATGTAGCAGATGAACAAGAAATTCCTTATCAATATGATGCCATCCCAGGTGGAGGAACAGATTCTGGTGCTATTCACCTGTCTCATAACGGTGTTCCAGCTGTATCGATCGGGATTGCTACCCGGTATATTCATTCACATGCTGCGATGCTCCATCGTGATGACTTTGAGAACACAGTCAAATTGATTGTCGAATTGATTAAGCGTTTGGATCAAGAAACAGTTGACGCAATCACTTATCAATAAGAAAGAAGAGGGTACCGCGAAAATGGATGCGGTGCCCTCTTCTTTTTAGCTCAAATTAACGCTTTAGGCCAGATTCGAGAAACCCAAGCATTTCGTTTCGATCTTGTTCAGATGCATTTTGCCAAATAACTTCAAACAAAACTCCAAGACCTGGTAGCATTTTTTCCTCACCGTTTTGAATTGCATCAACGATCGTGTCACGTAGTTCGTCCTGTGAATTCCCTGTTACATTTTGGATAATCGCATGACGTAAATTTAAATCCATTCAAATACACCCCTTTTTTATCCATTTCTAAAACTATCATTAACGAATTTTCATTTTTTTATGTATGCATTTTAAGATATAATAAAGAAATTCGAAAAAGAAAAAGGAGTGACATTGGTGAAGCACATTCACTCTGTTAAAAACCCTCAAATAAAAGAATGGAAAAAGCTCTTAACCAAAAAAGAACGCGATAAAACGGGCACTTTTTTAATAGAAGGTTTTCACCTTGTAGAAGAAGCATTGAAAAAGGAAGATGTTGTCCTGCAATTAATCGTGGATGAGCAGGTGGAACTTCCTACAAAATGGAATTACGGATCGATTCCGTTAACGCTTGTAACGAGTGAAGTAATTAAGTCATTGTCGGATACCGAAACACCACAAGGAGTTGTTGCCATTTGCCGGCAAGAACACAATAAGAATTCGAAAATCCAAAAAACATATTTGTTAATTGACTCCGTTCAGGATCCGGGCAACATGGGAACGATGATTCGGACCGCAGACGCGGCCGGAATCGATGCAGTGATTGTAGGTAATGGAAGCGTGGATATATACAATCCAAAGGTTTTACGCTCAGCGCAAGGAAGTCATTTTCATTTACCAATCGTAACCGGAGACCTAGCAAATTGGATTGAGAAGCTTTCAAAGGAAAACATCCCCGTATACGGAACATCACTAGAAAATGGGCAAAATTTTACGGAGATTTCTCCAACAGAATGTTTCGCTTTAATTGTTGGAAATGAGGGAAGCGGGGTAAGTAAACAGCTTCTTGAAAAAACAGTGAAAAACTTGTATATTCCGATTTACGGGCAAAGTGAATCATTAAACGTTGCAGTTGCCACGGGAATTCTTCTTTATTTTTTAAAAAAAGTCTTATAATTATTTGAAACCGTTAGAAAAATATACTATAATTAACAGCAAAATGCATGAACATAAAAACGTTGATGGAGAAAAGTAACTTATATCCTTCCATTTAGGGAGAAAATGCCTTAGACTGAAAGCATTTTTATGGGTAGTGGTAAGTGAAGTTCACCTCCGGAGTTGGCATTTGGACCATTTCGATATGCGGTCGACCCGCTTTTCTTTGAAATGTAAAGATGCACCGGCCTAAGCCGTTATCCGAATGAAGCGAACAAGCTTGTTTTTTGGCTTGTTAATAAGGGTGGTACCGCGAACCAAACCTCGTCCCTTTTACCGGGAACGGGGTTTTTTTGTGTGGAAAAAAGGCTTGCCCGCTTAGAGGTAGACCATGAAAATAAAGGAGGAAATACACATGCAGGAAAGATTAAAGGAACTGCAAACCGAGGCTCTTCAACAAGTTGAGCAATCAACAAACCTGAAAGAACTAAATGACATTCGCGTAGCTTACTTAGGTAAAAAGGGACCAATTACTGAGGTCCTACGGGGTATGGGAAAGCTATCCGCTGAGGAACGTCCGAAGATGGGTGCGTTAGTGAATGAGGTACGTGAAGAGATTGCTTCTAAAATAGAACTGAAGCAGCAACAATTAGAAGAAGCAGCCATTAATGAAAAGTTAGCTGGGGAAACCATTGATGTGACCCTGCCGGGAAGACCTGTTAAAGTTGGAAACCATCACCCGCTTACAAGAGTGATCGAAGAAGTGGAAGACTTATTTATCGGAATGGGTTATACCATTGCTGAGGGTCCTGAAGTGGAAACGGACTATTATAATTTTGAAGCGTTAAACCTACCAAAAGGACACCCGGCTCGTGATATGCAGGATTCCTTCTATATTACCGATGATATTTTACTTCGTACCCATACATCCCCAATGCAGGCTCGGACAATGGAGAAGAAGCAAGGTAAAGGTCCTGTTAAAATCATTTGTCCAGGAAAGGTTTACCGTCGCGACAACGATGATGCTACTCATTCCCATCAATTTATGCAAATCGAAGGACTTGTCGTCGATGAGAATATTCGCATGAGTGACTTAAAAGGAACCTTGGATATTTTTGCGAAAAAGATGTTTGGAGAAGACAGAGAAATCCGCTTAAGACCAAGCTTTTTCCCATTCACTGAACCATCTGTTGAAGTGGATATTTCTTGCAAAATATGTGGCGGAAAAGGCTGTAATATTTGTAAGGGTACTGGATGGATTGAAGTGTTAGGTGCAGGTATGGTCCATCCTAATGTCCTTGAGATGGCTGGATATGATTCCGAAAAATACACAGGATTTGCGTTTGGTATCGGTGCGGAAAGAATTGCGATGCTGAAATATGGTGTGGATGATATTCGCCACTACTATACCAATGATATTCGCTTCTTAAAACAATTCTCATTGCACGAATCATTATAAAACGGGGGGACAAAAGTCATGTTCGTATCATATAAATGGTTGCAGGAATATGTAGATTTATCTAATATTACTGCAGCAGAGCTAGCTGAAAAAATTACTAAAAGCGGGATTGAGGTTGAGGGAGTTGAGCTCCTTAACGAGGGATTAAAAGGTATAGTGGTTGGACATGTTGTTGAACGAGTTCAACATCCAAATGCTGATAAATTGAGTAAATGCCAAGTTGATCTTGGTGGAGAAGCTCCCGTGCAAATTATTTGTGGTGCCAAGAATGTCGCTCAAGGTCAAAAGGTTGCCGTAGCAACAGTTGGGGCAGTTTTACCGGGTAATTTTAAAATAAAAAAGGCCAAGCTACGTGGTGAAGAATCAAACGGAATGATTTGTTCCATGCAGGAGCTAGGCATTGAAAGTAAGCTTGTAGCCAAGGAATATTCTGAGGGGATTTTTGTGTTCCCGAATGATACAGAGGTTGGACAAGATGCTTTAGCGCTTCTAAACAGAGATGATGAAATTCTTGAGTTAAGCTTAACACCGAACCGAGCTGATTGCCTTAGTATGTTAGGTGTTGCATATGAAGTTGCAGCGATTCTAGGGAAAGAAGTTAAGTTGCCACAAGCTGAATTAGAGGCATCAAACATAAGCGCTTCTGACTATATTAAGGTTAGCGTTGAGGCAAACGAAGAAAATCCGCTCTATACAGCTAAAGTGATTAAAAATGTAAAAATCGGTCCATCACCGCTTTGGATGCAAACACGACTTATGGCTGCAGGAATTCGTCCGCATAACAACGTGGTTGATATTACAAATTACATTTTAATTGAATACGGTCAACCATTACACGCATTCGATTATGACCGTCTAGGATCAAAAGAAATTCTTGTTCGTCGTGCTTTTGACGGAGAAGAAATCGAAACATTAGATGATGTGAAACGGACTTTAACGTCTGAACACCTCGTGATCACAAACGGATCAGCTCCAATCGCCCTTGCAGGGGTAATGGGGGGAGCGAACTCTGAAGTTCAAGCCGATACAACAACTGTTTTATTAGAATCGGCCTATTTTGCAGGTGGAGTGATTCGTAAAGCATCAAAGGATCATGGATTAAGAAGTGAAGCAAGCGCACGTTATGAAAAGGGTGTTGATCCAAGTCGTGTCCGGGAAGCAGCAAACAGAGCCGCAGAATTGATGGCAAAATATGCTAGTGGTGAAGTTCTTGACGGTTCAGTCGAAGTGGATACACTAGATGTCAAGCCTGCGGTTGTTTCAATTACGCTTGAAAAAATAAATCGGGTTATCGGTACACAATTAGAGTTATCTGAAGTACAAGCTATTTTCTCGCGCCTTCAATTTGAATTTGTTACAGATAACGATACAATTACTGTCACAGCACCTTCTCGTCGTGGTGATATTACGATTGAAGAAGATTTGATTGAAGAAGTGGCTCGCCTATACGGTTATGACCGTTTACCAATGACCCTGCCAGTGGGTGTATCAACTCCAGGACATCTTTCTGATTACCAACAAAAGCGTCGAGTTGTACGAAGATTTTTAGAAGGTGCAGGTCTTTATCAGGCGGTCACTTATTCGTTAACGAGTGAAGATAAGGCGACTCAATTTGCGATTGAAAAAAGAGAGCCGATTCGCCTAGCAATGCCAATGAGTGAAGAACGTAGCATGCTTCGGGTCAGCATTGTTCCTCAATTATTGGAGGTATTAAAATATAACACAGCACGTCAAAACGACAGTATTGGTGTGTATGAAGCAGGAGCTGTATTCTTAGCGAACGGTAGTGAGGCTCTTCCAGAAGAGCAAGAACATATTGCAGGTGCAATTACCGGTTTATGGCAGACTCATCCATGGCAAGGTGAAAAGAAACCCGTTGATTTCTACGTTTTAAAGGGTATTCTTGAAGGTTTGTTTGCTAAGTTAGGACTTGCTGATATGGTAGAATATCGTCAAGTCTCCTTGGAAAATATGCACCCTGGACGAACAGCTTCGGTTCTGATTAATGGCGAAACCATTGGATTTATTGGCCAAATCCACCCAAGTGTTCAAAAAGATCTTGATTTGAAAGATAGCTATGTTTTCGAATTATCATTAAAGGTTTTATTAGAGACAGCAATTGCGCCTCTACGTTACGAATCGATCCCGCGTTATCCATCGATTACACGTGACATTGCGCTTGTAGTAGAAAAAGCAAAGACTGCAGGTGAGCTTGAACAAATCATTGTCCAGGCAGGTGGGACATTGTTAAAAGAAGTAAGTGTCTTTGATTTATATGAAGGCGAACGGATGGAACAAGGTAAAAAATCAATTGCCTTCTCATTAAAATACTTTGATCCAGAACGGACCTTAACAGATGAAGATGTTACAAAAACACATGATAAAGTATTATTGGCAGTTGAGGAAAAAGCCGGTGCTGTTTTAAGAGGCTAACTATATATCACGATCAAAAAAAGGGGACTCAAACGGTCGATTCAGACTTCCGATTTGAGTCCCTTTTAATTACATGCTTTCCTGTTTATTGACGTTCATGTTATAGTATAGAGTAGGAATTCAATGGAAAAGGGGGAACAGACTTTGTCAGAACCTCGAAAAAATCGAACGACGGTTGAAATATTCGGCCAACAATATACTATAGTAGGCACAGAAAGCAACAGCCATATTCGCCATGTCGCCTCCATGGTTGACGAAAAAATGCGCGAAATTAGCAACTCAAATCCTTCACTCGACATCAATAAACTAGCTGTTTTAACTGCAGTAAATGCCGTTAATGATTTTATAAAAATAAAGGAAACACTAGAGTCTTACGAGAAAGATACTGAAAGGGTAAAGGACTAAAAGCTATGCTGGATCTCATCATTATTATTTTATTTATCTCTGGTTTGTTTATCGGTTTTAGAAGAGGGCTAATTTTACAAATCATTCATCTTACCGGCTTTATTATTGCCTTTATCGTAGCAAAAATGTATGGAAACGAATTGGCAGATAAGCTTGTTCTTTGGGTTCCTTATCCGAATTTTGGCGGGGACGCACCAATGGATCTGCTTTTTAATAGTGGTAATCTTGAAAATGCCTACTATCGTGGAATTGCCTTTGTGATTATTTTCTTTGCAGTGAAGATTTTACTGCAAATTATTGGTTCGATGCTGGAATTTATTGCTCATTTGCCTTTGTTAAAACAAATGAATACTCTAGCTGGTGGCTTCTTAGGATTTATCGAAGTTTACTTGATTATTTTTATTGTTTTATATATAGGAGCTTTATTCCCAATTGAATTTATTCAGAATGCCATACATAATTCATTATTAGCTGAAGGTATCGTCAAACATACTCCACTTCTGTCTCAAGATATTAAAGAACTTTGGATTGATGTCAAAGCATAACTTCTCTTTTGTGGAGAAGTTTTTCTGCTGTTATTAGGGGTAAATTAAAAGAAAAGCGGAAGTGGCTTGCCCAGGGGCGACAGGCATAAGACGAGCAGTCGAGAAGGTTGTCCTTTAACCTTCTTGACTGATTGGCTGTAGACCTACGAGCCCCTAGCCGCTAGAGCTAGACAAACGAAGGCGGTGGTAAAAATCGAAGCAAATAAAAAAGATATTATTCGTTTATTGGAAACGATTGCAGTTTATATGGAGTTAAAAGGTGAAAATTCATTTAAAATCTCTGCTTTTCGAAAGGCTGCAGCATCGCTGGAAGCAGATCATCGTAGTTTGTCGGAAATACCTGACTTTACCACATTGGCTGGAATTGGCAAGGGCACAGCGACCGTAATAGAAGAATACATCCAAACAGCCCAATCAACTGTGTTAAAAGGGCTAAAAGAGCAAGTTCCTGCAGGATTAATTCCGTTACTTCAGCTTCCAGGTTTAGGCGGAAAAAAGATTGCCAAGCTTTATAAGGAGCTTGCCATTGAAAATGTAGCTGATCTCGAAATAGCCTGTCGGGAAGGAAAGGTACAAGGATTAGCAGGCTTCGGAAAGAAAACAGAAGAAAAAATATTAGCCTCCATTCTCGAGGTTGGTACAAGACCAGATCGGCTACCGATTGCAGTGGTGCTTCCAATAGCAGAAGCAATTGAGGCAGCACTGGCTAACTTCGATATGATTGATAAGTATTCTAGGGCTGGCAGTTTGCGCAGAATGAAAGAAACTGTAAAGGACCTAGACTTTATAATTGCATCTAATGATCCAATTAGGATAAAAGAACAGCTTTTAAATCTTCCTAATATAAAAGAAATCATTGCAGCAGGAGACACGAAAGTTTCGCTTGTTTTTGCGTTAAATTATCATATTTCAGTCGATTTCCGGATTGTGACCCCTGACCAGTATGCGTCGACATTGCTTCATTTTACAGGGTCAAAGGAACACAATGTTAGGCTGAGACAGCTTGCAAAGGAACGTGGCGAAAAAATAAGTGAGTATGGCGTTGAAAACATTGAAACAGGGGAAATGCTGACCTTTGAAAATGAATTACAATTTTACCAGCACTTTGATTTGCCATTTATTCCTCCGGAAATTCGTGAGGATGGAAATGAAGTGGAAAGTTTTTCAAACGAGCTCAGCTTAATAACCTTGAAAGACATAAAGGGTGACCTCCATATGCATTCAACATGGAGTGACGGGGCTTATTCGATTGAAGAAATGGTTGAGGCTTGTCGCTCCCGAGGTTATCAGTACATGGCGATAACCGATCATTCTCAATATTTAAAGGTCGCCAATGGCTTAACCGCTGTTAGATTAAGACAGCAACGCGAAGAAATAAAGCGATTGAACGAAAAGTACACTGATTTTACGGTGCTAGCTGGTGTTGAAATGGATATTTTACCGGATGGAACCCTTGACTATGATGACGAATTGTTGGCAGAAATGGATTTGGTCATTGCTTCAATTCATTCAGCATTTTCCCAGCCAAAGGAAAAAATAATGGAACGGTTGAAGACGGCATTGTTGAATGCCCATGTCGATATCATCGCCCACCCAACCGGGAGAATTATTGGTCGAAGAAAAGGCTATGAAGTAGATATTGATATGTTAATTGAGTTAGCAAGGGAAACCAATACGGCTTTAGAACTAAATGCCAATCCCAATCGCCTAGATTTAGCGCCGGAATATTTAAGGAGAGCCCAAGAAGCTGGAGTCATGTTGGTGATTAACACAGACGCTCATAAAATCGATACGCTTGCTCATATGGAAATTGGGGTTGCGGTTGCAACAAAAGGTTGGGTCGAAAAAGCTTCAGTTTTAAACGCTTTGGAAACGGAAGATTTATTATCTTTTCTTAAGCGAAATGACCAATAGAAATAGTGGCACATTAAGGAGGATTAGCTCCATGCAGGAAAGAGTTATGAGAGTATTAGAATTTGATAAAATAAAAGAGCAATTGCTTGAGCACGTTTCCTCTTCATTAGGAAGAGATAAAGGACAAAAGTTATTACCATCCTCCAATTTTGAAGAGGTTGTAAGATGGCAGGAGGAAACAGACGAAGCCGCCAACGTCTTCCGTTTAAAGGGGAATATTCCACTTGGAGGCATATTCGATATCCGGGCTCACATCAAGAGGGCTGCAATCGGAGGAATGCTAAGTTCGTATGAATTAATGCAAGTGGCAAGTACTGTTCATGTCAGCAGACAAATGAAGCGGTTTATTGAAGACGTTGCCGAGGATGAAGTTTCGATTCCAATTTTAGTCGAGTTTTCAGAGCAAATCGTTGTGTTAGCTGAGTTAGAGCAAACCATTAAAATGGCGATTGATGATAATGGTGAAGTGCTAGATGGTGCCAGTGCCACGCTTCGCTCCTTACGGCATCAGCTCCGCTCTAAGGAAGCACGAGTCCGTGAAAAACTGGAAAGCATGATTCGTTCTTCTAATGCGCAAAAAATGTTATCGGATGCACTTATCACAATCCGAAATGACCGATTTGTACTCCCAGTCAAACAAGAATATCGCAGCCATTATGGTGGAATTATTCATGATCAAAGTTCATCCGGACAAACATTGTTCATCGAGCCACAATCAATTGTTGAATTAAATAATGAACTTCAGGGAATTCGACTTAAAGAGGAGCAGGAAATACAGCGGGTTTTGATTGAACTTACTGCTCACGTCGCAGAGAATCAGGAAGACCTAGAAACGATCGTTGTGGTTTTAACCGAACTTGATTTTATGTTTGCAAAGGCTCGTTATGCGAAAAGGATTAAAGCATCTAAGCCTGCGATGAATCATGAAGGAAGAATCTTTCTGAATAAAGCGCGACATCCATTAATTCCGATTGAGGAAGTAGTTGCGAATGATATCAATATCGGGATTGATTTTTCGACGATTGTGATTACTGGTCCTAATACTGGTGGGAAAACGGTCACTTTAAAAACAGTTGGCCTTTGCTCGTTAATGGCTCAGGCTGGTTTACAGGTTCCAGCGTTTGACGGTTCGGAGATGGCTGTATTTGATGAAATATATGCAGATATCGGAGATGAACAATCAATTGAGCAAAACTTAAGTACTTTTTCTTCGCATATGGTGAATATTGTTGATATTCTAAAAAAGGTAGGTTCTAACAGCTTAGTGCTGTTTGACGAACTAGGTGCTGGAACAGATCCCCAAGAAGGAGCTGCCTTAGCAATTTCAATTTTGGACGAAGTGTTTAAGCGAAAAGCTAAGGTCATTGCGACTACTCACTATCCGGAATTAAAGGCGTATGGCTATAATCGTGAAGGGGTAAGTAACGCGAGTGTCGAATTTGATGTAGAAACCTTAAGCCCGACCTATAAATTACTTATCGGCGTACCAGGTCGAAGCAATGCTTTCGAAATTTCCCGAAAACTGGGCTTGGATGAAAGTGTAATAGAAAATGCACGTTCTCATGTAAGTGCAGATACAAATCAAATCGAAAACATGATTTCATCGCTAGAAGCAAGTAGGCGCCAGGCGGAAATCGAACAGGAAGAAACGAATGAACTGCTACGGAATGCCGAAAAACTCCATGATAATTTACAAAAAGAAATGATCGCGTTTTATGAGCGAAAAGATCAAATGTTTGAAAAAGCAGAGGATGAGGCATTAGAGATCGTTGAAAAGGCGAAATCAGAGGCTGAAGGAGTCATTCGCGATTTAAGGAAAATGCGAATCGAGAAGCAGGCAGAGGTAAAGGAACATGAACTAATTGATGCAAAAAAACGCTTGGAGGAAGCAGCACCTACTAAGACTGTTAAAAAGACCTCAGTAAAACAAGTAACAAAAAAACATTCCTTCACCGCGGGTGATGAGGTAAAAGTGGTGAGTTTTGGCCAAAAAGGTTTACTTATTAAAAAGGTTTCTGATCAAGAATGGCAAGTGCAAATCGGTATATTAAAAATGAAGGTGGAAGAGGAAGATTTAGTTTATATTGGTAGTCCCGCACCACAAGATAAGCGGCATTTGGCAACGGTGAGGGGCAAGGAATATCATGTTAGCCTTGAGTTGGATTTGCGTGGCGAGCGGTTTGAAAATGCCTTGATGAGGGTTGAAAAATATATAGATGATGCCTTGCTAGCTTCGTATCCAAGGGTATCAATTATCCATGGGAAGGGAACAGGAGCGTTAAGACAAGGGGTTCAAGAGTATTTGAAAAACCATCGTTCCGTGAAAAAAATACGGTTAGGTGAAACTGGTGAGGGTGGATCCGGTGTAACAATTGTTGAATTTAAATAAGGTTTTAGGGAGAAGTCGGTATGAATCAATTTTGGGAAAATGAGTTTGTTCAAACAGCTGCCTATTACAGCGTAGTCATTCTCTGTTTAGTTGTTTTTTTAGCGATTTTCGAGCTTGTTACGAAATATAGAAACTGGGAGGAAATCAAAAAAGGAAATATATCGGTGGCGATGGCGACAGCGGGGAAAATTTTTGGAATTGCAAATATTTTTGCGCATTCTATTTCCCGGCATGATTCGTTGATGACGATGATTGGCTGGGGTATTTTTGGTTTTTTCCTCTTGTTAATCGGTTATTTTATTTTTGAATTTTTGACGCCAAAATTTAAAATTGATGAAGAAATTCTACATGATAATCGGGCTGTCGGCTTAATTGCAATGGTTATTTCTATTGGTTTATCCTATGTAATTGGTGCAGGTATTCCATAAGGAGAGGTTAATATGGAGAAGTTAGCAAAAGTCCTTCTTTTTCTTTGCGGTGGTTTTTTAATCATTGGTCTAATTTATATGATATTTTTTGCTTAAAAGAAAGTTGGTTTAGAGGTTGATGGAGTCAGCCTCTTTTCTCATTTTCGAACCAGTTTACCCTATCCTCAGCATTGCCACATAAACAAAGGTGCTTTATGATAAAAGTGAATATTCTAATTTTTTATACAGGAGAGATGGAGGAAATCACAATGGTTGAGCAAAGACCTTGGCTAAAACATTATCCTGATGAAATTCCTGCTGCCCTCACTTACGATGATAAACCACTCCACTTTTATTTAAAACAAGCCGCAACTGAATTTCCTAATAAGGTTGCTATTCATTTTATGGGTAAGGAAATGACCTACAAGAAGCTTTATCATGAAACCATTAAATGTGCCAGTTATCTTCAAAAAATCGGTATTGAAAAAGGGAATCGAGTAGCCATAATGCTCCCCAATACACCACAATCTGTCATGGGCTATTTTGCTGTTCTGATGGTTGGCGGAATTGTCGTTCAAACCAATCCTCTTTATACAGAACGAGAATTGGAATACCAAATGAAGGATTCTGGGGCGAAGGCTATCATATGTCTAGACATCCTGTTTCCTCGAGTTGCAAAAGTCATGCCAAAAACTGACTTACAACACATCATTGTAACCGCTATCAAAGACTATCTCCCTTTTCCTAAAAACCTCATCTATCCATTTGTGCAAAAGAGACAATACGGAATGATTGTCAAAGTAAATCACAAAGGAAACCACCATTTACTTTCGGAAATTTTAAAAGACCCAGTGGGTACATTCAATCACCCAGAAATTGACTTCGAAGAAGATATCGCTCTGCTCCAATATACAGGTGGAACGACAGGTTTCCCAAAAGGTGTCATGTTGACCCACAAAAATTTGGCAGCAAATACCCTGATGTGTACAGCCTGGTTGTATAAGTGCAGACGAGGAGAGGAAACCGTTCTCGGCATTTTGCCATTTTTTCATGTGTATGGGATGACCACGGTGTTACTCTTAACCATTATAGGAGCAAATAAAATGGTATTGTTACCTAAATTTGATGTTGAGTCAGTGTTAGAAACTATTGAAAAACAAAAGCCAACGCTATTTCCAGGAGCTCCAACCATCTATATTGGGCTATTGAACCATCCGAAAATAAAACAATTTGATTTATCCTCAATTGATTCCTGTATAAGCGGGTCAGCGCCACTTCCTATTGAAGTTCAACAAAAATTTGAGGAGGTGACAGGAGGAAAACTCGTTGAGGGATACGGTTTGACAGAAGCCTCGCCGGTAACCCATGCAAATTTCCTTTGGGACCGACCAAGAATTAAAGGGAGCATCGGTGTTCCCTGGCCTGATACAGATGTCGTAATTTTATCACTCGAAACAGGAGACCCTCTTCCACCCGGTGAAATTGGCGAAATAGCTGTTAAAGGTCCACAAGTGATGAAAGGCTATTGGAATCGCCCCGAAGATACAGAACAATCAATCCGAAATGGCTGGCTGCTAACCGGTGATTTAGGGTATATGGATGAAGAAGGTTATTTCTTTGTTGTGGATCGGAAGAAAGATATGATTATTGCCGGTGGTTATAATATCTACCCACGTGAAATTGAAGAAGTATTATATGAACATGAAGAAATAGTTGAAGTTGTTGCAGCTGGTGTCCCTGACCAATATCGTGGTGAAACCGTTAAAGTGTATGTGGTTTTAAAGGAAGGGGCAACCGTTACAAAAGAAGAACTTGATAAATTTGTTCGAAAACAATTGGCCGCTTACAAGGTTCCTCGAATATATGAATTTAGAACCGAGCTCCCAAAAACCGCTGTGGGAAAAATCCTCAGAAGGACATTGGTAGAAGAAGAGCGAAAAAGAATGGAAGAAGACAAGGAAAAACACGCCTAAGACCGGATATCGGTCTTAAGATTGCCGGGAAAGATATTTTCTCGGCAATTTTTCATTTTGTCAGAACATTGGATGCGACTTTTAATATGCGATTGTCTATGTTTACGACTTGTTGATTTCCGCTCCAGGTGCTTCGAGCACCCAGCGGAAAGGGAGTGTCTGCAGCGGAGATCAACAGACATGTTAATCAGAGTCTTAATTTTAAATCTGTATTATTCTGTCTATAATAAGTTTGCTCTCACGTCACGGAATAGAAAAAAACGATCCACCTTATTGAAGGATCGCGCCCTTTTGCTGAATAAAAAATATTGTGCCAATTGATGAAAAGGTGATCTTTATATTCCTAAATCAAAATTGCGATAATGCAGTATACAATTGGACCGAAGAAAACTGCAACTTTTAAGGCTTTTGCTAGTTTTTCTCCTTTAAAAGTAAGCGATAATATTATATATGTTACTGATGCAAAAAACATCGGTATAAAGCCATGATACAGTATACCTAACAATCCAAAAATCACCGACAAAATCAAAATGAGTAAATTAAAATTCTTAAATGAAAAAGGAACTGGTTGACCATTTTCCAATTCCAGCAACTCCTTTAAAAGTATTATATATTCAACTTTCTCAGATATCCAAGAAACACCTTAAATACCACAAATCGGAAGTACCTCGCATCTATATTATAACATAGCTATGTCTAGTGCTCATTACTTAAATAATGAGGGGTAACTATAACTGTCCTGTCCTTAACATAAGCACCCTATTATAGCATCTTAGGACAAAAGCTATTTTATACACAATTATTTTTATAATAGGATGTTTTGAAAGAGTGAAATGGTCAGAACTAGTGTTAATAAAGAACCTACAGATGTTAAAGTTATTATTTTTCGTCCATTCTGCTCTTCCGAAGACTTTAAAAGCTCTAGGGACGCTGCAATCCATATATACATAGTTACTATTAAAATAATAATTATGGACATATTTGACACTCCTTTCAAATATTTTATCAAAAAAGTCAAATTTAAAAGTACCAGTTCCTTCACAATATGGCCCTAAACATAAGGAAAGACCACAATCCATGTTGCTGAAACGCGCCCTTTAATTGAATAAGGATAATTTTTGAATTTTATAAGTTTATAACTTTTCTTCCTTTTTATAACCTTTATCATTTAATGCCCAATTAAAAAACATAAGGAAAAGAACATAAAAAATTGATTGAATTAGATTCTCAAACCAATTGAAAATATTATTGTTAAAGTAATCAAAAGCAATAAGGATAATATACAATACAATAAAATAAATAATATATGAGTATTTTTTTAAAGAAATCACATAAGCACCCCCGAAAAATATTACCATATTTTCTCTGTTTTAAGGGAGTAGTTTCTTTCATTAACCTGCTTCGTTAATTTAAGTGAAATTCTTCATAATTTATTCGTTCAAAAAAATTTTTCTATAAACAGATTATTCAAGATAATGGTCCAAACATGAAATAGGTGCGATCGTATTTCGATAAACGCGCCCGATAATGGAGTAAGTTAAATTATTTTAATGTGGAAACCAGTAATAGTAACTTAATATCAAAACACTGATTATCATTATGATTCTAAAGTGTTTTCCTCTTGGTTTTTCTACAAATCTACTCCCACCAAAGTAGAAATACAGTGATCCAAGAACAAAGATTGAATAACCTAATATTTTTAGAAAAAAGTCCATAGAACCTCCTGCTTCCTTTTTACTAATTTATTCAGAAACCTTATTCAAATGTCCTTTTTTAAGAGGATGTCCCTAAAATGATAATAGATGCTAATCCTTGCTTCAGGATTGACCATGATTGTTGAAAGTCTATATTTAAATCAATTGAATACTCGATACTGGATGAAAATTATTTTACGGACTATAACCCAAAGTCATGCTAAAGAGAAACGCATAAACAAAAAGCAATCCCAATCCAACTACAAAGAAAAGAAACATAAGTATTTTTCCTTTAAAGTCATTCTCTTTTTTAAACCAAGAAAAGCATAAAATTAAAAATATGACTGCTGTCGGCACCAAATACAATAACAATCCTATATCAGACCAATCCGAATTTTTCTCCCAATAAATATCTGGAATAGGAGGGTGTTCATAAAGGTAACTAATTCTTTCTCTTACTATGATGAATACCAACGTTAGCACAATGAAGTACCCAAAACTAATATATTTAACAATATTCGGAAACACTTTTGAACGATGTAGTATAATAGCAATAACGACTAATAATGGTATCAACGGAAAATAGTCGCTTACTTCCACTTCTTCTCACCACTTTTCTTCTGATTATTTGATTACACATCTTTGTATTAATATTACCATATAATCCCATCAACTAGTTAAACTATCCTCTCCGTTTACGTAAGTGCATCTCTTCACAATATCCTCTATAATTTAGCGTAATATCCAATTTTTCTGTTATGCGTTACTCCTTTAAATGGCCCAAACATGAAATAGGCGCAATTATCTCTCGATAATCGCGCCCTTATATATAAAAAAACGCAGATCCATGCTATGGAAATGCGCCCTTTTCTTGAATAATAACGTAACTTCTATTAACTGGTATTATGGATTTGGTTTGCCTATTTTTCTGTTTTCGAATAGGTGTTTTTGCATAACGCCGCGAAAAGGTTTAATAGCCTTCCCCGTAATAAACCTTTTCAACACAAACGATAAAGTAACGACTCAACATGGAGCCGTTACCCAAATCTTCATTTCAAACATTTCCAGGACTTCATCTTCTTTTATTTCGATTTTGTTCTTTGATGAATTTCCTAGCGTTTTTTATGCCGCCCATACCAATAAACATTTCACTTATCTTTTCTTTTTCAATCATTTTTGAATTCATGCCTTCATACTTGGTTTCCCTTTTAAGTTTCTGATAATTTTCAAGCCTTTCAACTGACAATGTGCCATCTTTTATTGCTTTTTGCACTACACAGTTTGGCTCATTCTTGTGAGTACAGTCGTTAAATTTAAATTTTTTATAAAGAATATAAAAATAAGCAAATGAATTAGTTAAAAACACACTAATAATACCAACTTCCCACATAAACACAATGACTATAACAACACCTAAATTCGGCAACATAATCAGTTCACGCCTTGTAGTAGTGTGCCTGCCCTTATCATCGCTTCTTATCCCATTTGTATCTAATATATTTTGACCGAGAAGACAATTGATTAAGGTAGATTTTCCAACTCCAGATGATCCTACAAACGCTATTGTCTTACCACTAGAAAGATATCTTCCTAATGACTGATATCCTTCATCAGAAGTACTTGTTGTAACAAGCACCTCTACACCTATTGCAACAGAAGATATTTCATTAAGCCTTACCTCTATTTCTTTACATAAATCTGATTTTGTAAGTACAATAACTGGTATTGCACCACTGTCCCAAGCAATCGAAAGGTAACGCTCTAGTCTACGAATATTAAAATCATTGTTCAGTGACATACAAATAAAAACTGTATCAATATTTGCAGCGACAACCTGAATATCTTCCTTAGAACCTGCCACTTTACGCACAAAAACACTTTTCCGTGTAAGTATATGATGCATAATTCCATTTCCCTGTGAATTATCTGTTCTATCAACCATAACAAAATCTCCAACGGAAGGATATTGGGAAAGTTCTTTTACACTATAGTGAAATTTCCCTGATATCTCCGCAGAAATCTCACCATTTTCCGTAATCACCTTAAATAAATTTTTAGATTGCGTTGAAACTCGACCGATAAAAAGATCTTTATATATTTTAGACTCCTGCTTAAATTCTTCAGTAAGTCCTAGATTTTCCATATTAATAATATTCAACTTCATTCCCTCCTAAAGTTTAGATCATATCCTTTGGGAGGTTATATGCATGAATTTATTTTGCACATACCTCCCCAATTGTTACAATCTCAACATTTTGCTTGCTATACATAAAAGCAACATCTCCTTTCCATACCTTATAAGTGTTACTATATCACAATGTACAACCAATTTTAATTACGAATCTAGGCATAAGTCCCCATGTAATATCAATGAAAGTCCTAATTTAAAATTAATATATACAACAATCTGGCCCTTTAAAGGAACTACTTATTGTCACTCAATAGTCTGTATTGGAACCGCCCTGTTGATTGGAGTGGAAGGAGCGAAGCGACAGATAAAATAATAGACTTTAGAGGGTAGCTATTCGGTATGAAGTCTGATTTTTTTTGCCCTTGACAGATAATTGTATGAATATTATGATAAAATAAATGAATGGTTATTCATTCACACGACAAAAGTCGCCATTATCCTACCTCCTGAGAGGATGAAATAAAGTGAAAAAGGACAGACCAAAATACCGTCAAATTATCGATGCAGCTGTTGTCGTAATCGCGCAAAACGGCTACCATCAAGCACAAGTGACCAAAATTGCCAAACAAGCAGGGGTAGCTGACGGTACAATTTATCTATATTTTAAAAATAAAGAAGATATCCTGATCTCTCTGTTTGAGGAAAAAATGGGGAAATTTGTAGAAAAGATTCAGTCGAAAATAGCAGGATTTAGTACAGCGGCAGAGAAATTATTAATAATGGTCGAAACCCATTTTGAAATGCTGTCGAATGACCACCACCTGGCGATTGTTACACAATTAGAATTAAGACAATCGAGTATTGAGCTACGTCTTAAGATTAATGATGTTCTGAAGGGCTATTTAAAGGTTGTTGATCAAATATTGCAAGAGGGAATAGAAAATGGCGAATTCCCGGAAACACTTGATGTCCAACTAACTCGTCAAATGATATTTGGTACAATAGATGAGATTATAACGACCTGGGTAATGAATGAAGAAAGATATGATTTAACCGCTTTAGCTCCTAAAGTACACCAACTGTTGCTCAATGGATGTGGAAAACACTAGCATGATAAGTGGAAAAATAAACATAATGAAGGAGGAAAAAAATTGGATTATTTGAAGTGGTCCTCCAAGGATTTGGTTGGAACAATCACACTAGGAAATGCCCCAGCAAATGCACTTTCTTCTAATGTATTGAAGGAATTATCGAGCCTTTTAGATGAAATTGAGCATGATGATAACGTAAGGGTGGTACTAATCCATGG
>CAURFY010000006.1:0-21782 GCA_963524115.1 uncultured Bacillus sp. | reverse complement strand
GTAATAGAGGAACGGGTCCCTTACACCCGCGAACAACTTTTAAATGAAGTATTTATGGATGAAGAAAAAATAGAAGAAATTCTAGAAACCCTAGATTACAAACAAAATATTATTCTCCAAGGTCCTCCGGGAGTGGGTAAAACATTTGTTGCAAAGCGTTTAGCATATCTACATATGGGCTTTAAAGATGATAGCAATGTGGAAATGATTCAGTTCCATCAATCATACTCTTATGAAGATTTTATTCGGGGTTATAAGCCAAACTCACAAGGTAATTTCACGTTGAAAGATGGTATTTTCTATTGTTTCTGTAAAAAAGCAATCAATGACCGGGAAAACAATTATTATATGATTATTGATGAAATTAACCGTGGGAACCTGTCTAAAATTTTTGGGGAATTGATGATGCTTGTCGAATCAGATAAACCTGGAATGAAATTCGCAGCTAAGCTTGCTTACAGTGAAGGAGAGGAAACATTCTATATCCCGAAAAACCTATATTTAATTGGAACTATGAACACAGCAGATCGTTCATTAGCCTTGGTTGATTATGCATTAAGAAGAAGATTCTCGTTCATCAATGTTGATCCTGCTTTCCATACCACCCAATTCAAAGAGTTTCTGGAATATAAAGGGATTAGTCAAGGGTTTATCGATAAATTGATTACAGCAATCAATGAAATTAATCAAGAGATCATCAATGACACCATCAACTTAGGAAAAGGATACGAAATCGGACATAGTTATTTCTGCCCTACAATTGATCAGGTAGATGATGAGCAAAAGTGGTATGAACGCATTATTCGATTAGAAATCGCACCATTATTACGAGAGTATTGGTTTGATCAGGAGGAAAAAGTGAATGGAATCCTTGACCGACTCAAATAAGATTCCTATAAAAAATCTCTATTATATGCTTTGCTACTCATGGGGACATTTAGGGGAGAAGGGCTTTTCAAATATTGCTCGTGAAGACGAAAAGGACATTAAACACTTGTTGACAAGAATTCTCTTAGTAAAACTTCGCTCACTAATAAAGCGAGGTTTTTACCGAGAATATCAAAGCTATAATGAAGAAACGTCAACATTAAAAGGGAAAATTCATTTTCAAGAATCCATTAATACATTCTCCTTTAAAAGAGGAAAGATGCATTGCGGATTTGATGAGATGAGTCACGATATTCTTCATAACCAGTTGATTAAGTCTACCTTGCATCATTTACTACAAAGTCAAAACTTAGAGAATCAGTTGAAAGAGGATGTTCATCAGCTTTACCAATACTTTCAAGAAATCAGTTTGATAAAAATTGATCAACGCTTATTTAATCAAGTGAAATTACATAGAAGCAATCAACATTATCGATTTGTTTTAGATATTTGTCGTTTTCTTTATGAATCACTATTAATTCATGAAAATGAAGTTGATGCTTCTAAGTTCTCTGATTTTGAACGGAATCCAAAAGCAATGGCTCGTTTGTTCGAAGATTTTGTTCGTAATTTCTATAAAAATGAATCACCACACTTTAAAGTCTTTCGGGAAAATATTTATTGGGAGGCTGAAGGTGAAAACCTATCATATCTTCCACTCATGCAAACAGATATTACTCTCGAAAACAAAGAACGAAAAATCATCATGGACACTAAATATTACCAAAATGCTTTAACTCAAAACTTCGGATCGCAAAAATTAATTAGTGGGAACCTTTATCAGCTATTTGCCTATTTAAGCAATTATAAAGGACAAAAAGGAAAAGAAGTTTCTGGAATCCTACTATATCCAAAAACAGGTCAGGATCTTGATTTGTCTTATATGATTAAAAACTATCCAGTAAAAATATTTACGGTCGATTTAAACAAAAATTGGCAGTCTATTCATGAGAGGCTTATAAAGATTGTAGAATAGAGACTACCTTTTGATAGTATAACCATGAAGAACAGCTTTCTAACGATTTTAGTACACCAACGTTTACATTTACCATGTTGAAAAACTAACGAAAACCCATACCAAATATAGTATGGGTTTATTTGGCAATAAAGGTAAAAAATAAAGATATTTAATTAAAATAGGTGAGGGGTGCAAAAGATGGAGCTAGTTAAGAAAAAGGAGTTATTGACAGAATTTGAGGTTGAAGCCAGTTTTTATAATGTCAAACTTGGAGATGTAGTGTTTGAATGTAGAAATCAAGCTAGGATAAAACGTAAAGGTTTTACTACTGAAAAATTCGATGCCATTTTTATTCTTTGTAATCCCGGCTCATGTGAACCAATAATGAAGGCAGCAGTTCCATACTTAGACCCACGACGAGCAGAAGCACCGTTTATTCGAGCAAACTCAGATCAAACACAAGAACAAATTATGAGATTAATGAAAATAAAGCAGTGGAATCAGGTAAATATCATCAATATTTCAGATCTATGTTCAGGAAATTTAACTGATTTCACAAAAATATTAACTGATGCCGAAAATGCTTCATTTACCTACCATTCTATCTTTTCTGACGAACGACGCGAAGAATTACTAAGAATATTAAAGTCAAATTCAAAAGGGTTCGTTATTTCAGGGTGGGGTACAAATTCAATAATAAAAGCTGGTGCAAATAAGGTCCTTCAGCATAATCAAATTAGCAGTTTAATTGGCTGGAAACACAAATTGCGTCCATTTTATTACCATCCTAACCCACATATTTACCAAGATAAGAAAGAATGGATTCATCAAACATTAGAATCATTAGAAGATTGGAAAATAAGAAATGGATATCCAGTTCAATAGTTTGTAAGTTTTGAGTAAAGTAAGCTTCTGAAATTGTCAGACTAAATTGCCAAAATGGAGGTGCGAGCAATGAAAGATGACCAGAGTCCAAAAATTATTAGCATGAACGATTTTAAAAATAAAAAGGTTTTGGGTGAATTATGGGAGTATCCAGACAGCTACGAATACTGCATCATCCCAAATTATGAAGATAAGTTTTCAGAAACTCGTACTGAATGCATCCAAATAGGTGATTGCTTCGCAAATATTATTAAAATAGGAAATCATTATGTTTTGATTTCGATCATTTTTGAAAAAGAATGGCTGATACAAGAAATCATTGATTGGCTAGACAAGTATGAAATTACTATTTTCCCACCAACTACATCTCCGTTTCAACTACACAAAACAAACGTCATCATTGAAGCCATAAAATTTAAAGATTGTCCACTTGTTTTAAGTGGACGTGGGACAAAAACATTACCGCTTGATCCAAAAGACTTGGATGAAGTAACGGAATTATTTGAGACTTACGATAAAATTACCAATACAGGCTTAGCAAAACCAATAGAAGAAAAGCGCTAATTAGAGTAGCTACTATTTTTCAAGAATACCAGATATTACTTGTAATAATGATGACCAGAAAACAGCCAGAAGCTGCAAGGGAAACGGCTTAAGTAGGAGGGTCTATGCAAAATTTACGAAATGCATTTGAAGGTTGGACATGGTTTGAAAAAGCTTGGATGATTACTTTTACAGCGGTAAACATTTATCTGTTTTTTGCTTGGGAGGACACCATCCTCGGACTTATCACCTCACTGACTGGAATGGCTTGTGTTGTCCTCGTGGCTAAAGGCAAAACTTTCAATTTTTACCCAGGTATCATCAACGTGATTCTTTATGCGTATCTTTCTTATCAACAGGCATTCTATGGAGAGGTTGCACTTAATATACTTTATTTTTTACCTGCACAATTTCTAGGATTATACCTTTGGAATAGGCATAAAAAAACTGACAGGGATAGCAGTGATGTACTTGTTAAGACTTTAAGTAACAGGGAGCGTGTCTTATGGACAGTGCTTTCTTTGATATTCATTTTGCTCATTGGTATTATCCTTGAAAATATTGGCGGAGCCCAGCCATATATTGATTCAACTACAACCATTTTGCAAATCATCGCCCAAATATTTATGATTCGCAGATTAGTTGAACAATGGTTAGTATGGATTGCGGTTGATGTTTTTTCAATTACTTTGTGGCTGACAGCATTCATATCATCAGGAAACGATGTGACAGTTCTTGTCATGTGGATTGCCTATCTATTTAACGCAACCTATGGATTCTATAACTGGAAGAAAATATTTTATCGACAAAGGGGATTAGCAAAATAATGACAACAGGATTTCTTGGTGGTAAATTTTTACCGCTTCATATGGGTCATGTCTACGCAATTACTAAAGCAGCGTGTATGGTGGACGAACTTTTTGTCATTTTAACCTATTCGAATAAAAGAGACAAACGACTTTGTGAAAATAGTAAAGTACCATTTTTGCCACCATTTTTGCGGCTTAGGTGGTTAAGTCAACTGACCAAGGATATGGAAAACGTTAAGGTAGTTGGCATTGAAGATGATGCTGAAAGTGATGAGGAATATGATTGGTATGCTGGAGCTGAGGCAATTAAGAAGGTAATTGGAAAACCAATTGACTTCGTTTTTAGCTCTGAGTCGACCTATTCTTCAATTTTTGAAAGGCTGTATCCCGAATCTTCTCATTATATCATCGATGAATCACGAAATAGATATCCCGTTTCTGCTACAAAAATTAGAAAAGATGGTCCTTATATTCATTGGGATTTATTACCTAAGGTTGTAAAGAATCATTTTGTAAAAAAGGTAGTCATAGTTGGAACGGAAAGCTGTGGAAAATCTACATTGACAAAATATTTAGCAAAACTTTACAATACAACTTTTGTGGAAGAGTACGGAAGGATCGTTTGTGAGGAACTTGGTGGGTGTGAAGGGATTCTTTTACCTGAAGATTTTCAACGGATTGCCTATGGTCATAAACAACTGGAGTATCAGGCAATTCAGCAAGCAAACAAAGTTGTGTTCATTGATACAGAAGCTAATATTACCCAGTATTATTCTAATTTATATATTAATCAGCACCAAGAGATATTAGAGGGTATTGCATTAGCTCAACAATACGACCTATGGTTATTGCTTGAACCCGATGTACAGTGGGTTGACGATGGGCTTCGTGTTCACGGAGACGAAATTATTCGAAAACAAAATCATGACAAAGTAAAACAATTACTTGATGAAAAAAGAGTGTCATATCAAATATTAACCGGCTCATATTCTGAACGGCTAGAAACAGCGATTAAATTGGTGGATGGATTGTTTCGCTAGTCAAAGTAAAGCAAGGGATTTTTTTCAAGATCTTCCAAAATAGGAAATTTGTAAGTGCATGTTCGACACCGACCACCGGTATCTTTAGAATGAGACGAGTTTATGTTTGAGACAATAAGACATTCACAAATGTTGATTTATCAAAATTTGTAGGTGTTTTATATTTTCGGGGAAAAGGCTGAAAAAAGTAGGAGTTGAAATAATTTTACATATATTTTTAAGGATTTTCTCTTGGTTGCTATCGTTTGGTTTTTTTCTATATAAAATAAATTCTAAAAATAAGGTGTAATAATTGAAATTATTGTATTAGATACATTATTGTTACTTATGTAATACATAACATACTCTAGATTTGGAAAATCACTTATGATACTTTGATTCAAATAATAGACCAAACTCTATATGGTAGGCAAACCAAGCCTATTATGAACATTCTATGCTAGGAGAATTTAATAATAGAATAGGTTGAAATCTTTTTAACAGATTATTAGTTTATATTCTCTTCAAGTAATTTTTGTCTGAACAATGATTCTGGTCCTTAGATTATATTTCTGATAGTTAAAAAACAAATTTTTTTATCCAAAATTTAATCTAACTTTAGGGGGATATAAATGGACTCATTCATACCTTTTATATTTTTAATAGTAATAGTTTCTATATTTAGTTTTTTTATTGTAAAACTTTTAAAAAAGAATAAGATTACTTCTGAAAAAGAAATTACAGTTATAAGAAATAGTGAAGATATTGGTGTACATGAAGAAAAGGATGATGAACCAATTTGTGAAATTATACCATATAATCAATTTAATATAGATGAATATAAATCATCTTCAAAATCGTTAAAGCTAACTGATACGTTAAAAAGACAAGTTGAAAACATAATCAAATTGGCCCCAAATACTAAAGATATAATAAAAAATGAAAAACAAGTTGTAATCCAATTTAATAAGGATATTATGCAAAAATTTAAAACTGGTGAATTACAATTAATGAAAAAAAAGAATTCATTAAATGAGTTTAGAACAATTGCAGTCGATGGGAAAAATAAAATTCGTGCACATGGATGGGAAGAAATTAAGGAAATAAAAAAAATTAATCCTGCACAATTAGCTAATTTAGCATTTGGTGCTATGACGATTATTACTGCTCAAGAACACTTAGATAAGATAAATAAACAACTATCCAAAATGGATGGAAAGGTCGATCAGTTAGTAAGACATATTAGTCAAGAAAAAAGAGGTGGGATTCAAGGGAATATTAAGTATTTGAAAACTATAATGCCTGATATCCAAGCAGGATCATATGGATTTGAATCAGAAAACTATAATAGTATCGAAAGAATAGTTAATGAAACTTATAAAGAGGTACAAACTTTTATAAATAAAATTGACGATATAATTGTTGAATTAAATAATGTGGAATCCAAAGCCCAATTTAAAGCAGATTCTTTATTGTACACTATGCAAACTATCTCCAAGAGATTTAATGAATCATTAGAACTATGTTACGGGAATTTAGAAGTGATGAATATTTGTTTAAGTCTAAAAATGGGAATTTTATCGGATTCACAGTCTAATGAAACAAGAATAAACGATATAGAAAATTATTTAAGTCATTTATCTAAGCTTGAAGATAAATTTTTTGCTACTTTTAATAAGAAGATAGACTCCCTTGAAGTAAAATTCAACATTAGATTAAAACCAGAGGTGTATATTGAAAATAAAAAAGTATATTTACAAGTTGAGTTGGATTATTTAAAAGACAGGATTAATCAAAATAAAACTGAACTTATTCAAAGTAGTCAAATTTTAAAAAGGAACGTTGGATTAATTGAAAACCCGGTTGACCTTAAAGTGGAATATGATAACCAAGGTAATATCTTAGCAATTCACAAACTGGAAAGAACTAAGTAAGAATCAACAGAAGTAAATATTAGGAACCAGTATCTTTAGAAAAATCGGATCTATAATAGAAAAGGTACAACACTTACTAATCTTTATTTATTTGTACACGTTCAGCTTATCTTCCCGTGTATGATGAATTCAATGCCAATCGGGCCGAGAATCGATTAATCAGGCTGACACTGCTAAAACAAAAAAACCTGTCAAGCAGTGCAGCTAATACCAAGGAAATCAGACAGATACTTCCTCATTTTGAAATGGTTAACCCGTCTATGAATTATACAAATGATTTCTCTCGCGTTATCATCGACCCAACACAAAGGATTACGAAATGCTGATGATCTGGTCAAAGGTGTTTCTATTGAATCAGAGCTTTACGACGTTTTCTGTTCAAACGACAGCAAGGGCGCTGTTGTTTCCGATGGAAAAAGTCTTTGAAGTTTATGTTGCTCAAAACTTGAAGCGAGCATTAGCATATGGAGTAGGTGGCTTGGAATTTGGCTATCTACTCTTTCATTTAGGAATACAAATCGAATTGAATATTTCTGAAAAAGAGGCTTTCGAAAGCAAGAGGATTTTTTAATTTAGTCACTTTCTGGGCAAATTTGCTTGGTCGCACAAAAAATTGACTAAATTTCATTCCTTTGGCTAAATTTTTTTCTTTTTTCAAAATTACAGGTTTTATCGAAACATGGTCAGTTCACTTAGGTGACTGGCTTTTTATTTTGTTAAAAATTCACCGAAACAAACGTTCTCTGACAAACAATTGTCATAATCGTGTGCTAAAATTATTGGTATATATACTTGTACATAAAATAGTGTAACGGAGGATTATTGTGGATCGTTTAATTAGATTACTGAGGATAATTAATGTGGTACAAGCTTCTCCAGGAATAATGGCGAGAGAATTAGCTAAACATTGTGAAACGTCGGAGAGAAATATTTACCGAGACTTAGAGTTAATAAGTTCAGCAAATATACCAATAACGAATGAAGGTCATGGAAAAGGATATAAATTTATCGGAAAGTTTAAACAGTATCCATTAAATTGGGACGAAGATGAGCTAAATGCATTTACAGTCCTGCCTGCTTTATTAGCCGAAGAATATCATACTAAATCATTTGTTTTAGCGTACGAAAAAGTTATGGCCACTCATATTGCAGAACATGTAGAACGAAAATCGTTGCTATCTGATCTCGCAAAAATCTTTCAAAGTGGTCATGGGTCTCCTTCGTTACATGAAAATAGTATTCTGCCTTCAATTATTGATGGGGTATTAACAAACCGTACCATTGAGGCTGTTTATCATACACAAAGTAGAGATACGACAACAAACCGGAAAATAGATCCGTATTTTTTAATACCACGTAAAAATCGGCTATACATAATTGGTTACTGCCACAAAAGTAATGAAATTCGGACCTTCCGTTTGAGTCGTTTCCAAAGTGTGGATGTGTTGAGCAAACAATTCACAAGAGATGATATTAACCTTGAAAAGTATTTACAATACACATGGTCCATAATTCGTGGAGATGAAAGAATTGATTTTAAAGTTAAGTTTAGCAAAGAGGTAGCTCGTTATATAAAGGAAGAGGAGTACAATGTAATCCCAAGAATAACCTCACATCAGGACGGGAGCATCCTTTTTGAAGTTACTGTAAATGATGACCGCGAGTTTTTAAAATGGGTTATGCAGTATGGACCAGAAGCAGAAATCATTGAACCGCAAAAGTACCGAATTAGGATAAAGGAAACGTTACAAAAGTGGAACGAAATGTACAAATAATAACAATTGGGGAGAGCGAGCATATGGACAATCACTCGTTATCAAGAATTTCTGATGAAGAATTTGAACATAGTATTTATTTATTCATACACGCTTTTTTAAAGTTTCGACAAGCAAATATAATTCCAAAGGAAATCTATGACTTACATCAGAAGTTGTTATTAATAGATCATGAAGCAAAGCAGTGGGAACGGTTCTACTGCTTCTTTTAACTTGATGGTTTATAGCTGTTAATAAATTTCAATTGTGCGGGCATCAGTCAATTTTAAAGATTTCCGACTAATAGAGGAAGTGATTTTTTCCTTAGCTTTGAGTTGGGTGTAAGTAATGTTTTAGGGAATATATTTTAACACTCAATCCAAAAATTTTTTGAAGTATTAGTCCTCAGGTCTAATATGCCAACCTGCATTTATAAGTAAGGCACTTTTTAAATAGTGGGATGAAATAATTAAATTTATACCCAAAAATTTCCGTATTTAAGGATATTTGTTTATCTAATATTTTCTTAAATAAACCATAAAGGGAAGCGGGAGAACCTCCCTGCATCCCTAAAATTTTCTATTATGAAAGAGGAATAAATAGAAAATTGTTATGTTAAAAAGGCTTGGCGATGGCTGGAAACCGGTAATAGACTAACAAACTAGCATAATAAAGTTATCACGAAAGAATACAAGGAATCTGGCTATGAGATACAAGAAATCACCGAATGCTAGACCTTTTAAATATTACGATTCCTGATGAATTACTCGTTAAAGTGGAGGTTTTTCGTTTCAAAGGAAGATACAATAACCAGTCGCAAGCTATCTGCGCTGTTAGAAATCTCCTTAAAAGCCCAAATAGAACAAAATTACAGAGAAGTTGAAACGGACAATGCATCGGTTCATAAATAAAAGAACTTAAAAAGGTGATAGGATGAACGGTTATCAATTAGATTCAATCAAAGCATTTAAATACGTCACAGAACCCAACTCATATATTTACAGACCTATTGTTAGATATTTGTACAATAAACACATGGGTTTCGAGCATTACAGTACGACGATAGGCGACGTTCAAGAAATGTTGTTAAAAAATAACATTGAGGAGCAAACCTACCTGGATTCAAATTTGCAAGAATTACTAAACCGATTAGAAGAATGGGAAGTCATTAAATCGAAGCAAGAGAAACAAAGCGGTATGACAATCGAAGAATTCAAGAAGAGAAGATACCTTTATCAAATAACGGATTTAGGTTTGGAAATAGAGACCTTGTTAATCCGGATTGATGAGTTAGACGAAAAACTGGTAGGAAGTTTGGACAGCCGCCAATTCAGCCGCCTCTTTAAACACTTGGAAAAACTAAGTGATATTGATGCAAAATATCTAAGTTCGCATGACTTAGTTTCTGAAATTTGGAGCAATGTATTCGATACTCACAAAACATTACGCACAAACGCCTCCAGCTATTTATTCCACATCCAAGAAGCTGAACGTGCGAATTTGTTTAATTCAGAACTATTTTTAGAGTTCAAAGATACCTTTATGCAATACTTGGGAACCTACATTTCGGAACTGGATAGAGTGAAATTTAAGTTGTTCAAATTGATAAAGGAAATTGAAGATAGCCATGTTGAAAAATACATCGATGTATTGATTGACTTCAGTAAACCTAACAGTTTATTTCAAGAAAATTATTCAGAAGAAAAACTAAGAATATCCTTAAAAAACAAATGGATTGAATTAAAAGCATGGTTTCTGGGGGTAAATGGAAGCAGCAGTGATATTGATGTATTAAGTGATAAAACGAAAGAAGCCATTCGCCTTATTGTCACTTATGCGAACCGATTGTCCGATTCTAAAATGAATACAAAGGATAGGCTTGTTGAGTATCAAACACTAGCTAAGCAATTTAAAAACTGCGGGTCCGTAAATGAAGCTCACAGGCTCTTTGGGGCTGCTTTTGGTGCTTCGCATTCTCGTTCGCTTTATGCTACGGAAAAAATAGAAATCATCGAAAACGGGGATTACTCAAATGTAGATGAAATTTGGAATACTGGGATTAAACCTCTCAAAACGCCGAACATGGGAAACAGAGGTCCAAAAGGTAAAAGCAAGGCATCAGCGATTAAAAATAATCGACTCGAACAACAAAGACGCATCATGGAAAGTCTGGAAAAGAAGAGAGACGAAGAACAGAAGGTTAAGGAGTTAATTAAGGATGGAAAGATTGTACTTTCGGAAATTACTATTCCATTAGAGCCTTTCCAGAGAAAAGTGTTACTAAAATGGCTAATGAGAACCACTAATTTAAGGATGGGAAAATCACAAAAGAATATTTTTCGGACGGAAACAGGGTTAACTCTGAGCGTACGCTACCGGTCAAAAGAAATGATTGTTATTCCTTCTAAGGACGGAGATTTAAGAGGATACGACATAGAATTTATAGTTGAGGGTGGAAACGGATGACGACGGAAGAAAATAATGGGTTGAGGGTGGGAATCGAAGCGCTGTTAGAAAACCTCTTGGTGCAAAGGAAAGGGGATTCGGAACTGTTTAGAGAAATATTGAATAATGAAAAAATCATCCGAAAATGCATGATGACCAATTTCGGATACCAGTTAAAGTTGGATAGCGAAGTGGCAAAAGTAGAAAAAATCCCCTATTTCTCAAGAGAATGGATGGGTATTGAACATTTTAAAGATGAATTAGATTATGTGTTTTTGATGGCGGTATTTGCCTCATTAGAAACAAAAACGTTTGATGATGGATTTTTATTGAGTAATTTAATTGATGATATTAGGAAATTCTTGCTGGATATATTTGAAGTAGATTGGAAAGTTTGCCACCAACGAGAAAGCTTAGCAAGAGCTTTACTCTACGCACAAGAAGTGGAACTCATTACGGTAAGGGACGGGGCGATTTCCGATTTTGAGAGGTCGGAGGAAGGGGAGGTCCTGTACGAGTCTACTCCGCTGATTCGGTATCTATTTAGGAACTTTTCGATAAGAACAGAGGATTTCCATTCACCGAGAGAAATGCTGCTGGATGGGTTAGATGTGGATAATCCAAGGCATACATTATTTCGTAAATTGTACTTTGAACCGGTTGTGTTTTTTGACGAATTGACAAAAGAAGAAATCGAGTACCTAAACGATAGTTCCAATTATGCCGACATGAAAGAGCAAATTGAATCATTCACGTTTTTTGAGTTAGAAAGACTTTATCAATGTTTATTCTTAGTTCATCCGGAAAGAAAACTAAATTTGCATCAACATCCGAGCAGAAAGCATGAATCATATATCGTTGCCCAGGTTGCCTATACGTTGGTGAGCCAAATTAAAAATATGGAAGAAAAGCCATTTGACCTTATTGTGTTAAAAAATAGTGAATTTGAACATTTGTTGCAAGAGACGAAAAACAATTTTCAGTTAGGTTGGTCAAGTAAAATGAGGGAAACAACTTTCACGAAATTCAAGCAAATTGTGCTAGATTATCTAACTAGTTGGAAGTTGGCAACATACGATAAGGATACAATGCAAATTACTATTTATCCTCCATTTATTCGAACAATAGGAGAATACGAACCTGAATTAAGAGATTACATCGATACAGAAAAGTTAAGGAGGAAAACGAATGGTAGGCACAGTGGATAGAAGCAATCGTTTTGAACCAGTAAATGTTGGCTTTATTAACTTTTGGGTTTACGAAAACGAAGTGTATCCATTTTACAAGGGGAACATTTTGTTCAGGGGGCAAAACGGTCAAGGAAAATCAGTATCAATGCAGTCCATAATCCCCTTGTTATTGGACGGTAATACCCATCCGTCCAGAATTGATCCGTTCGGTTCGGGAAAAAGGAAAATCGGAGATTATTTAAAGACGGATGATGCGGTGGATAAAAGCAGGGTCGAATATATTTATATCACATACAAGAAAAATAAAACCAATTAAATTGACAAAACCGGTATACTTTTAAGGGCACTAGATGAATCAAGGAACGATTTTTGGGGATTTGTTATTAAAGACAAAGAGATTGGAAAGGGATTTCCTTTAACGAAACCATTAGGGTATGACAAAGATGGTTTAGAAGAATTCGTTCCCTTATCCAAAGACGAGTTGAAAAATCAAATCGAAACCATGAAATGCGGGATATTCGTCACTACACAAAAGGATTATGCGAAAGAAGTTAATAATGCAATATTCCGGTTTGACCATGTTGATTTATTTAAGGAATTAACCAAATTACTTATTCAAATTCGTTCACCTAAATTGTCGAAAGAAATGAAACCTGATGTTTTATATGAAGCATTAAAAAAATCATTAGACGAACTTCCATCATCGGATTTTTCGATGATCTCCAATACCATCAAAGATATTGATGACCATAATCGAAAGCTAAAAGCAACAAGGACAACTATAGAGTTGTCCAGCTCGCTTCTGGAGGATTATGGCCAATATCAAGATATGATGGTGGGAAATACGGCGAAGAAATATTTGCAGTCCGTAACCGAGCACAATGAAATGATAGATAAAAAAGAGACGCAAGAAAAGAAACTTGTTGTACAAAAAGCTGATTTGATAAAAGTGTCGGACCGATTGGTGGATATTGAAATTGCGAAAAAAGTCAAACAAGAGAAGCAGGACCGGTTGGAAACGTCAGAGTCTAGGTTTCATAGAAATGATAAACAAGAGAAAGAAGAAGAAAAGACAAGGAAAGAGCTAGACTATAAAACCAAAAATAAAAAGTTCAGTGACGCAGAAACAAAACGCACTACTATTAAAGAAGAAGTAAATACTCATGAATATTTATCAGATAAACTTGAAAAGGAAATAGTTGAAATACTTGCGGAATTAAAGGGATTAACGGATGAAATCCAGTTTTTTGAAGGTGAAACCTATTTATCAACAGCAAGAGAAACCATTCAGGACTATAAAAGGGATAAATCATATTTTAATACTTGGACATCCCGCATAGTTAGCCATATCCATAATCTTAAAGAGGTATTGTCTGCCGTCGAGGAAGAAGAGCGAATTAACGGGTTGTTAACTGAGAAAAGAAATGAAATTCGCACGGTTACCTCTGATATTGATCAGGTTGAACAGGATTTGGTGAATTTGGATAAGGCATTTGCGTCTATTAAGGGGGATTATAAATTATCGTTTCATGATTGGATTAAAGCGAGTGAGGAAATAAAATTGTCACAACGCGTAATTGGCGAACTAGTAGATGTAGTAGACAATTTATTCGACTTTGCTGATATGACGCCGAAAGCAATTGAGCAAAGCTTATATGACCAAAAAGAACGATTATTAGAGCCAATAGCATTAAACATATTAGAAAATAAAGCACAAGCACTCGTAAAAGAAAAGAAAATCAATGAACTAACAGTCGTGCAAAATAAATTGGAAAGCGAAGAAGTAGTAACGCCTTATTTCAGACGAAATGAGACAGCAGAGAATCGAAAAAACCTAGAGCAAGCGAACGTTCCTTTTATTCCTTTTTATGAAGCGGTTGAGTTCTTGAAATCTGTTTCGGAAAAGGAAAAAGAACGGATAGAATCTGCTTTATTAGATATGGGGTTGTTGGATGGTTTAATCGTCCCTGCCTCATTTGTTTAGCAAATTAAAGAAAATGATTCTGTCATCATCCCGAAAGAACTGCCTACAGGTTCTGTTACTTTAATGAATGTGTTGAAAGTGATTGTTCCAGAGACTGTATCGGTGTCAGAAGCTGACATCATTGCGATTTTGAAAAGTGTCTCAATAGAAGAGACTAAAGAAGGCACATATGCAACAATTTCTGGCGATTATCGGCATGGTTTATTGAAAGGGAATGCCGTTGTTCAGCCACGGTCATCCTTTATCGGTAAAGAAGCAAGAAGAAGGTATAGAGAACAAAAGATTTTTGAAATTAAGGACCAAATTATTAGTATTAAGGATGAAGTTAAGGAACTTGAACAGAACAATGTAGAACTAGAAAAAAGAAAGAAAATGCTTTTATGTGAATTCGAAAATAGACCTCAATTTATCGGATTAGATGAAAACTTGAACCAGAAAGATCGGAAGATGGTGACCCACAAAGATTTATCAGAAAAGAAACAAAAATTAACATTTGCACAGGAGGACTTACTAGAAAGCTATCAAATAGCGCGATTGGAAAAGGTACAGGTAAGCTCTTTCCTAGAAGGACCAAAAGATAAAACTACTGTAGCGGAGTTAATCAATTTATCGCAAAATGATTATTTGCAACTTGTTCAAAATGTTCAATTGAAGTTCAATGATTATGGGCATGAAAAGACGAATTACTTCAGTGCTCGTGTAAGGCTTGAGGAGACGGAACAAGCCTTGTTGGATATCAAAGGGGAACTAAATGTTCTTGAAGGTGAAATTAAAATACTACGAGAAAAAATAGAAACAATTATGGAGTTGTTACAAAAGTCAGGCACAGAAGACGACGAAAAAGAAATCGAAACATTACGAAGCGAAATTGCCGAATTAGAGATAGAAGAAAAAGAGAAAATTGGTGAGAAGCCATCGCTTCAACAAAAAATTGAAAGAACCATAGAAAACATTCAAAAAGCGGAGGAGGAACTCAAATTCTTGGATAAACAGTTAAAAATCCAAGAAGAGGTATTCGGATTAGAATTGAAAGCGAACAAAATCTTATTCGAAGAAAGTCTTGTTGAAGTTGCACGGAAGTACGAAAAAGAAGCTGATGTAATTGAAGCACAAAGAATGTTCGAACGTGCAGTTCTTGAATTTAAATCGAAGGATTTGGAAGGCTATCTTGTCTCTTCTCAAGAAATTGTTTCGGGCACCGTATCCATTGCAGTTGATGAATACCCAGAAAAAGAAGATAGGATTAAAATTATTAACAGTGAGCGGAAGCGATTGAATGTGGTGATATTTGTTAATGGCGCAAAGAAGGACCCGAAAGAATTTCATGACTTTTTAACGGAACTAGAGTCTCAGCAACGTTCCTATTTAAAAAAGGATGAAGAAGCGCTAATAAAAAATGTCATGATACAAGGGGTAGGAGAAAAAATAAAAGAGCTGATCTCGAAAGCGATTGAGTGGAAAGATGATATCAATAATTTTATGAAATCCCTAAACAACTCAATTGAACTACGATTATTGTGGGAGCCAATTGATAAAAATGATAAAAATGCAGAAGACCACATGACCACGACGAATCTAGTAAAACTTTTGGGAAGAGATTTTAGCACGCTAAGGGATACAGATGTTGAGACGCTTAGTAAACATTTCATGAGTAAAATCAATCTTGCTAAAGACCGGTTGGACAGAAAAGGCACCAATAAAGAGGACAATGTAGAGAATTTGGAACAAGCATTAAAACAAGTATTGGATTATCGTGATTGGTATAAGTTCAAAATCATGTACACGTTGGAAGGACAGAAGGAAAAGGTTCTCGATGAGAAAAATTTGAACATTTTAAGTGGCGGAGAAAAGGCAATGGCAATATATATTCCTTTGTTTTCCGCAGCGTACTCGAAGTATAATGCATCGTCTCCAGATGCCCCATATATCATTGCATTAGACGAAGCATTCGCTGGGGTGGACGAAGAAAATATAGCCCAAATGTTTTCGTTAATGGAACGATTAGGCTTTGATTATGTCCTTACGTCACAGGCTTTGTGGGCTGATTACCCTACAGTGTCAGGAATTAATATCTACGAATTGAGTTATGATAAGGTCCAAAAATTCGTATATTCAGAACCTTGGAGATGGGACGGTAATAAGTTGGAAATTAACGAGGATGTTCTCTTTTTAAATGGTGTTTATATAGATGAAGAAAATAAGTTGAACGGGGACCCTGTTCAAGAGTCACTGTTTGATTTAACGGAAATGTAAGGGGAGTTAACGATGAATGAAAATTTAAGACGAGATGCAATGAATTATTTTGGGAAAAAGGCGTTCACTCGTCTTTTCTCCCTTTTTAAAAATAAAATAGAATCATTGGGATATGTCAGTGGTTCAGTAAAATTTACGCCCACAGACGAAGAAAAAACAGCGATTGAAGCGTGGATGGGGAACAAAATCAAAACAAATCCAGTGATAATATCCCTATCGAAATTCGAGAAAAGACTGCCGGGTTCAAGATATGAACCTTTTTGTCTATTTGAATTGGTGGAAATGGTAACAAAAGAACCAATTATCCCGAAAAAGGAGAGGGAAATGAAACAAGAAGAAAGGAAACAGAAATATTATTCTTCGTTGCTTGAAAGATTCCCGCATCCTAATGCTCAACTGGTCATACAAAAAATAAGAAGCAAAGAGAAAGGTTCATCTGGATTTATTGCCTCTTATAATGAAAAAGATTATTCAACTATAGAGATAATTTTAAAAGCTATATCAAACTTTCCTAACGATGGAGATTTCGAACGATTACCGATTTTTTCAGAGCGTATCACCAGAGACCCTCACTATTTTGATAAAAATAAAAGAATCTACCAAGCAATTGAAATGTTGATGTGTGATAAAGAGAAAAGGGAATATCGTAGTAGTTTAACTGCAGAGGATGAAACCAATTTATTATCGTTAGTCAACTTAGACAAAGATGACCTACACAGCTTTGTGACATGCTTTGGGTTAGAGGCTTATCGAAATGGAGAATTGGTTCAACAATGGCATTGGGCAAACAAAGAAGGAAGTGTCCAAAACATCCCACTCCGCTCTCTCCGTGGAATCGACATTGTTAAGCCTATCAGCGGTAAGAGGGTCTTTGTATTGGAAAATAGTGGGGTATACTCAAGCGTGTTGGATAAATTAGATTCTGTTTATTCAGTTGTGTGTACTCATGGTAACTTTAAGTTATCGGCTATGCTGTTGTTTGATAAGTTGATAAAAGGTGGAGCGGAGCTCTATTACTCAGGGGACATTGATGTTAATGGAATCATGATTGCAAACTATTTAAAAAATAAATATCCAACGAAAGTTCATATATGGAGAATGGGACTTGAGGAATACCTCAAAAGCATTTCAAACGTAACAGTTTCTGCTACTTCATTGGAAAAATTCAACTTTGATGAAACGAGTGATTTTTACGTGGTTGCAAATGAAATGAAAAAGGTGAAAAAAGCCGGTTATCAGGAACCTTTACTTTATCAGTTCATAAATGATATCAAACGTAATAATAACACGTTAGGAAGTGATTATTGCTTTCAACCACTATCCCGAGAAATAGATGGAAATGGCATTGGGCATAAATAAGGAATTGAGAAAATAAAAGGAACAATCGTTCTTACTATATAATAACAAATTTGAATGAAAATTAAAAAAATATCTAATGCTTTATATTATAGGAGTAGGTTTTACGTCACCTTCTAAGTCTATTGCATATTGTTCTTCATGATTATTGAAACGGGAGAACCGACCCTAAAAACTCAGTTTGTGGAGAGATTTTATTATTGCCGAATATTCTTAGATAATTAATTGTAAATCAATTAATGCCTTCATTGTGATTAAATCTTATGGGTGGTTTTATTATGACAATTGCTGAAATCCATGGAAAGCTACCTCCTTATGAACAAATGGAAGATTTACTAACTTCAGATGTATTTTCAACATTCAAGTATCTTGGTGTCAACAACGGACTCATTCAATTTCTGAAAAAGCCACAAGCTTTAAGGACAATGAACCACCTGATTTTCTTGAGGATATTGTGGAAGCGGGTTATTTATTTTGGCCAAAGTCGACCTACCTAAACAGAGAACCCGATGTTCTAATAATACTAACGAAAAAAATCAATCCACAATATCTATATTAATAGAAGCAAAAACAATATCCTGTAAGAGAATTTCTTAGTTTTTATCAAAAAGATTTTAAAAAAATATGAAGATAATTTACATAGATTGAAATTTAGTGGTGGGTTCGCTTCACAACAAAATAACTTCAATAATAGTTACTTGAAATTGGTCCTCCCCCATGGAAAACCAAATTATGTTAATATTGTATCGTAGGACTAATTGCTTATCTGAGGAGGGGTAACATGTCTGCAGATCCAGCTAAAGTAGCGAGAATATTTGAATATTTACTCGCTGTAAAAAATTTAAACGAAAAAATCATTCGAGATGTTAATGATTATGAAAAATTATGGTGGGATAAGGATCTACCTAATGCTGAGGGTTTATATTTTGGCGGAAACGGAACCTATGAAGAAGCATGGTATGAAGTACATAAGCAAGAAATTCCGGCTCCACCAAAACCACCATTTGAGATTAAGAAATGGGTGGATAAATACGATAATCCAGAGAAAGAACCGACATTACATACTGGTCTGGTTATTGGAAAAGATGATGAAGATCATGACATTATCGAATTATTTGATGAGGACATAAATCGTCTTTCTCTTTATGAAAAGTGGATGGATGAATGGAATATATGGGCAAAAGAGGCATCCCGAAAAAGTAAAATACAGAAAATTTACATGGAGTTATTTGCCTTATACCAACGATTCCAACGTGAAGGTGAGGATTTAGAACTTGCAAGTGGCCATGGACTTTTGCAATGGGAAATAGATAGTTTTCAAGTCTCGCGGCATGTCTTGGTTACTAAGTTAGAACTTATTTTTAATGCTAAAAAAGGGATATTCTTTCTTGTGCCAACTAGTAAAGGCACTGTGATGGAAACTGATATGTTATTGCATATTGATTTTCCAAATGCGCAACGATTAATGCAAATGGAAAATCAGGTTTCAGAATTTGAATTTTCTCCATTAGAAATAGGCCTTCTAAAACCATTTCTACAAGAAATAATACACACGATAAGTCCGGATGGCTTATATAAAATAGATAAAAAAGAGGCTGTTAAAGATTTAAAAGCTCCAATAATTTCATATAGTCCAGGAATATTTTTAAGGAATGTTGGCGGCAGATTATGGCAACAGGAATTAACGAAAGTTATAGAAAAAATCAAAGAGGGATTTCCTGTTCCTGAAACAATTGAAATTTTAACAACTACAGAAACCCCAAAAGCTGTTTCTAATCCAACAGATGTTTCTCATAAGGAATGGGGACCAGTAGGAGAGGAATTACTGTTTCCACTTCCTACTAATAAAGAACAACAATTGATTGCCCAAAAATTAGCATCCAATAGTGGTGTTGTAATTCAGGGTCCACCTGGGACAGGAAAAAGCCATACAATCGCCAATTTAATTAGTCATCTTCTAGCTCATGGAAAAAGAGTATTAGTTACTAGTGAAAAAGAGCGTGCATTGCAAGTCCTAAAAGATAAAATTCCTGAAGAAATTCGTGCTCTTTGTGTAAGTGTTCTAGGTGGGGATTCACAATCGGTAAAGGAAATTGAGGACTCTGTCCGTACGATAGCTGATAATTTAGATTCTAAGCAACCAGAGATACTGCAGAAAAACATCGACCGCCTTACAACTGAATTAAAAACGACAAAGAGAAGTCTTGCACGATACGACACGCTAATTAATGAAGCGGCTGAGAGGGAAAATAAAATCGGGAAATTTGGTGAGTTGGAACTAAATCCACTAAAGGGTACCAAATGGCTCAACAAAAACGTAGACCATTCCTGGTTACCTGATCAGATTAAACCAGAAACTGAAATGCCTCTCACTGGTGACCAGTTATCCAGATTTTTTGAGTTAATAGGACTTCTTTCGAAAGGAGATATCCTATCATTATCTTTCGAAAGACCAAAGAGTAAGTCTTTACCAACACCTAGTGTATTTTCAAAAAAAGTTGATGAAATCCTTAATTTAGAAGAAAAGATTAACCAGACAAAGGAAGCAATAAATGGCTGGACCCCTAGAGAATTAACCGATTTAGAATTTGATAAATGGATCAACAAAACGAATGGAACAATTGAAAGACTAAGTCTGCTCCAAAATCAAAAATGGCTAAATATCATCATAGAAGATTGTAAAAAGAATATTGAACAAACTTCCTACTGGAATCAAATAATTGAAGAAGTTAGAGAAAAATTAAATGACATTCAATTACTTGAAAAAGAGTTAATTGAACACTCATTTGTGTTTTCTTCTAGTAATAATTTACCTGAAGTAAGGGAAGACCTATTGGTTTTAAATGAAAAACTGACGACCAACTCAACAATTGGATGGTTTTATAAAAATGTATCCGGTAGAAAAATAAAATACTTGTTTGAAGAATTTAAAGTAAATGATCTACCTATTCGAAAAACTGAAGATGTCATGCTTTTTTTAAAGAAAATTGACTTAATCACCATGAAACAAAAGCTTTCAATGAAATGGAACCGGATTTTAGATGAAATTGACGGTCCTCAGGTAGAAGAGAATCAAAAAAGATACGTACTTTTCCTAAAAGAAAATTGCGCCTTACTAACAGAAGCCGCCAATTGGGTCAGAAATTCTGAACATGATTACCTAGAATTGTTGGACAAAGTAGGGAAACCCGGAACTTTTGATTTTCATGAAGAACGGTGGTTTGCGGAGCTTACCGAGGGATTACAAGCATTGAAGTTTAAGAACATATGGTTAGAATCACAAGAATTTTTTGAGGAGATTAATACTAACCTTTCAAAAGGAAAAGATCATTCACTTTCACACCCAATCTGGAATGATTTTTTTGTTGCTTTGAAAAACCGAGAAAAAACACTATGGAAAAACTGTTTTACGGAAATTGTGAGACTAGAAGGTCTCGAAATTGATTATAAACAAGTCGTTGAATTAAAAGAAAAACTATATAAAGTTGTCCCCAAATGGACTCTTACGGTGTTGGAAAATGGTGGGGGAGGCATTCCACTTTTCCCTCCTTCAGATTTCCATCATGCGTGGCTATGGAAACAGGTTGAATATTGGATAAATGATATTAAATCCCAGCCAAAGATTGAAAAATTAGAAGAGGAAAGAAAACGCGAACAGATTATAGAACAAAAAATAATAAAAAACCTTGTCGCAGAAGCAACATGGAAGGAACAAATCGCTAGGA